>JAFEBT010000063.1 GCA_018242545.1 Pseudomonadota bacterium | reverse complement strand
GCTTCCATTTGCAGAACATCATACTTGTTATTTTAATTTATGGAAATAGTATTACAACCGATTCCTCGAGCTCATGCCTTTTACATTCATGCCTTTGTTTGTTTTACAGTCATCTTTATTTGGAAAAGAAACAGGAAAATATTTTATTGATTCTACAAAACTTGAAGTTTGTCACAACCTGAGAATTCGTTCACATCGTGTCTTTAAAGATGTTGCAAAAAGAGGAAAAACTTCGACAGGGTGGTTCTTTAGGTTCAAGCTTCATCTTGTTATTAATAGTGAAGGAGAAATTATGAATTTTTGGCTAACGACGGGCAACGTTGATGACCGTAAACCTGTTTCGCAGCTTGTGCAAAATCTTAAAGGATGGCTCTTTGCGGATAAAGGATATATCAGCAATACTCTTTGGAAAGACTTGAAAAACAAAGGTCTGGAGCTCTGTACAAGAGTGCGTAAAAATATGAAGGCAAAAGTTTTAAACCCTGCTCAAGAGTTTCTCTTGTCTAAAAGAGGGGTTATTGAATCCGTCATTGATCAATTGAAGGCCCTCCTTCATATTCAACATACAAGATACAGATCAGTTTTGAACTTTCAAGTCAATATTTTAGCGGGTTTAATCGCATATACCTTTAAGCCTAAAAAACCGGGCGTAGGGTTTCATAAACTGAATCATTTAGATCCCTCTTTGAATCTCCTTACGTCGAGTTGAGGTTAATAATTCAAAAATTTTCTGGGATTTCTGTATAAAAATAAAAAAATTTCATACTAATTGTAATAATTAAAACCAATAAAGAAAAAATTAAAATGGGCATTGAGCAAATTATACTTCCAACCCAAGCACCTAAGGCTCCACCTAACATCAGTAGAAATGTTCGAATTGAAGAAGCAGCAGCAGCTGAATTGAGAACAGATTTGAGTGCTAAAGAAGAAGAAGGTCCAAATAACATACCTGAGCCCATCATGAAAACTGCTTGAAATATTAGTGAAGAGAGAATTTGAAAATTAAATATTATATCATTTCCTACTCTTAATAATGATATAAACAACATTATATTGAGACTTAATTTAATTATAGAATAAATACTGCTTCTTTTAAGCCTATAGGTAGTAACAAACGCTCCAAAAACATAAAATAAAATTAATATAGAAAAATAAATACCTATCAACTTAGGGTCGTTATTCTGAAAAATATAATAGTTATATGTAAAAAAAGAAATAAAAAGCCATTCACAAAAATAAGATAGCGGAAATAATAAAGAATTTTTCATAAATTTTCTATTTTTTATAATTAAAAAGTATTTGATTAAATCATTTATAAATTTCTTTTGGTTTGGAAGACTTTTACCCTTTTTTTTTGTTTCTGGAAATATAAAAAAAACTGATGCAATATAAAAAAATGATAAAAAAATTATAATTTTTTTTATCATTTCCCAACCATAGATACTATCAATATACCCTCCTAATAAAGGGGCAGATAAGGGAATTACCATTATGATCGCCCCCATGATAGACATAATTAAAGCACTTTTTTTAAGATCAAAAATATCTTGGATAGCAGCCCAGCCAACAGCCCCTGCAGCACATGCTCCAAATCCCTGTAAAAAACGAGAGATAAAAAACTCATGTGCATGAAAAGTAAAAATAGTAGACAAAGAGGCCAGAAAGAGGAGAAGTCCCCCAATGATCATCATTAGTCTTCTTCCAAAAAATTCTCCTAATACTCCATAGACAGGGGCAGATAAAAATAATCCCACATTGTACCACGTAAAATTACTTTCAGCTTCCTGAATTGTAATATTATAAGAATGCGCTATAGCTGGTATGCTAGGAATAAAAATTATGCAGATTACGCTTTCAAGAACTGATGCTAACGTAACTATAAAAACAACGGATTTTTCTTTATTTAAGGATGATTTTAAAGCAAACAGCTTATAAAGTTTGTGTGTCATAAAATTCTCATAAGTTAGAATATTTTTTAAGATGTTATCCCATTTTACAAAAAAAGAAAGCTCTAATTTACAAGCAGAAACGTTTGAAGTAAGTAAATATTATAATTTTTTATTATTTTTTTATAAAAATTAGAAGTAAATTTCTTTTTGAGACTTAAATTTTTAAATATTAAATTTTTGTTGACAAGTTAAATTATTTTATAATTATATGGATACAGAGATCAAAATTAAGTTAAAAAATAGTTATTAATCAATGAAAAATAGAAGGAAGCTCTCATGAATTATGTTAATCCATGTTTTCAAGTTTTAGATTTTTCGTTAACAAAAGTATGGCATTGTTTTGGAAATTATATGAATGAAGTCGATCTTCAAACAGTAATAAATATGCTTAATGCCTCTAAAACAAATGTAATTCCCATTAACACACATAAAATGACTAATAATAACGCAAGAAATGGTCTTTTGATAGGATTTGGAGGCGTGAAGTATGATGATTTAGCTAAAAGCATGGATCTTTCCGAAAAGCTTATTATGCTTAATATTAATCATCAAACAACAGCTGAAGATGCCATTGAAAAAACCTTAAGAGCATATGATTTAACAGGAGAAAAATTAATTAAACTTGAAGTTTTAAATGAGGATATGGAAACATCTAATAATAAAGAATTAATTAAAGCTGTTAAAAAATTAAGGCAACTTAAACCAGAACTTATTTTAATGCCATTGCTCCATTGCAACTATGAAGATGCCGAAGAGCTTGTAGAATTAGGCTGCCCTCTTTTAAGAGTTATGGGAAGCGGAATAGGAACTGGAAAAGGAATTATAGATAAAGAAGAGTTTAAAAAGATCTGCGACTTAAATGTTCCAGTTGTACTTGATGGAGGAGTGGGGTCTCCAAAAGACTTTGAAGAAGCTGTTAACCTTGGAGCCATTGGGTGCTTAGTTAATAGCATGCTTTTTAAATCTGATTATACGCCAGAAGAAGAGTTAAAAAACTTTGTTATAGGATGTCAGAATATTTTGCACTCATACGCTTAATTATTCAACTTATGACTGAATTAAGGTAAAATTAAATGTTAAAACTTAGCCATAATACTTTGCCAAACAAAGGTATAAAAATTGTTAGAGCAAAGAATGAGATATTTTGGGATGACAAAGGCAAGGAATACATAGATTTATCAAGTCAAACTTTTAATTTATTATTTGGCCAATGTAATTCTTATATTAATAAGTATATTTTTGAACAATTAAAAGAATGTTCTTTTATTGATCAAGATTTCATCTCAGAAAAACATCAATTAGCAATAGAGGCTTTGTATAATTTTATTCCTTCTAATTTGAAGTGTTTTAATCTTAGACTTAATGATGGCTCAAGTGCCGTTGAGGCTGCTGTAAAACAAGCCAGGCGTGCAACAGGTAAATCTAAAGTATTAACAATAGACGGTATCTATTTAGGTCAAAATTCTCAGGTTATACATTTGAGAGGATGGGGAAAGAAGCCTTATGACATTTTAAGAGGAAGCACTGAAGATGTTATCTATGCTCCTATTCCTTATCCCAACAAAAAAACAGATTTTAACTATGCTTCAGAAGAAAATGGGGATTCTGTATGTGAATTGATAGAAAAACATCACCAAGATTTGGCTTGTGTTTTAATCGACCCTGTAATGATTAGTTCAGGGGTTACTACCGGAAGAGACTTTAAAACGTACCTCAGTAAAATTACTCAAGCCTGCCAATACTATAAGATTCCTCTTATTTTTGATGAGTGCCAAACATTTGGGTGGGTTCCTGACGGCACAGTTTCTAAGCATTATAACCTTGATATAGATATGCTTGTGTTAGCAAAAGGTATAGGAGGTGGAATTCCTCTTGCTGTTTGCGTCTCCAAACCAAAGTTTGATAATCTTAATTTTGGGGAAGCTGACTATACTAACGGAGGAACTCTCCCAGCCATAGCTGGTATGATGGCTGTTTGTCATCTTATGTCGCAAAAAAACTATATAAATCACTTTAATAGACTTTCTAGCTTTATTCAGACGAAGCTTAAAGCTTTTGTAGAAGAGAATACTGAAATTTACTCTTCAAGAGGAATTGGTCTTATAAATGCTTTAGAGATAGATATAGGAGAGTCTTCTGAAAAAAATTCTATTCTTATTAAAGAGATTGCAAAAACAGCTTTAAAGAATGGAGTGTTTGTTAGAAGTCACTCTAAATGTTTAAGCATTAAACCTTCAAGAATTATGACATTAAAAAATGCTGAGAAAGCCCTTGATATCCTTTTTAACACAGTAAGATCTTTTATAAATAAGGAAAATAACTAATGTTTGATTACCCACTACTTAAGTATGCAGTCAATATAGAAACTACTTTAGATGAGATTAAGCTTAGCTATAGAGGCAGGATTTATAAATATAATGTAGGCACCCCATTAGAGTACAGAAAGGCTTTAGAAAACTGCAATGGGCGCAATTTATTGAGTTCTATATTAAAAAGCAGCTCTATTAGCGCATCAAAATTAGAAGAATTTCTTCAAAATCTATTTGAAATTCCTCTTATTTTAAATGGAAAAGAAATATTAAGAGATGATCTCTTAATGAGTGGAAAAGAGCTTTTTTGGAAACTTGAAAAATTTTTAATTGAATGGAAAAAAATACAGTTAATTGATAAAAATAATATAAATTTAGATAGAGAGATTGGATCAGGTAGAGCGACGGAGAATATAATAAAAGGGTTTTGTCTTGAATTATGTCACCTCCTAAGAAACGTACCTGATGAATTGAGCCTTGCTGTTGCCAATGCAAAAAACGACCGAATAAGACTTCATTATATGTCTTTCTATGATGAAGAAAATAAACATGGCGAGATTATTTTTAATGCATTAAAAAAATGGATAAACAAAGAAGATATTTTACATGCAACGCCTCTTCCTGGAACTACAGGACTTTTAAATACTTATCGTTATTGGGCATCAAAAGATTCTCTTTTATATGCTGTAGCTTTAATGAGAGATGAAAGTTGCGCTTTAGATGCAGATATAAAGGAAGAAGAAGATATATATAAAGGTATGAGGTTGCCGAATTATAATATTCCGAAACAAGTGATAAAAGTGTATGAATGGCACACAAATCTAGATCGTAATAATAATCATGGTTTTTTCCCAGAATTAATTTTTAGTGAATATGGCTATATTGATCAAGAGTATGCACGAAGATTAATCTCTGCTTTAAAACAAATTATAGAACTGCATCAACTATTTAGGTGGAATGTATATAATTATTACTCGCAGCATGCTGTTGAGACTCGGTTTGAAGCATATAAATCTATATTTTAAATTAAAAAGGAGCTCTAAAATTGAAAAATTTATCTTCCGTAGTTGAAAATCTCGGAGACTCAGCGGTTTCAACTATAATTTCTAAGGCCGCTGCTGCAGGATGGAAAGATACATTACATCTTGCTGGTGGAGAACCTAATTTCCCTTTATTCCCAGGCTTAATAGAAAAATTAGTTAATTTTAATAAGAATATGATTACAAAATATTCTCCTTTTTTAGGCTATGAAAATCTTTTAAATCTTATTCAATTAAAGTTAAAATTATTAAATAGAATTGATACTCCTCTTGAAGAAATTATTGTTGTTCCTGGTGGCTCAAGCGCCTTATTTTCTTCATTATCAGTTGTATTAAATCAAGGAGAAGAAGTCCTCATTTCAAACCCTTGTTGGGAACATTATGAGAAGATAATAAAATTAGCAGGCGGAATATCTAAATCTTTTAATTTAAAATATTTAAATAATAGGTATGAAATAGATTTTCAGCATTTAAAGCATAATATTACAGATAAAACAAAAGTTATTTTACTCAATACACCACTAAATCCATTAGGATCAGTTTTAAGTATTTCAGAAATTAAAGAACTCATTGATATTTGCGAAAAGCATAACTTATGGTTGATAGTTGATGAGGAATATGAGACATTTGTATATGATAACAACCAACATATATCAATTCGTTCGTTATATGATCAAGCTATAACGCTTTTTTCATTTTCAAAAAGTTTTGCTTTAACAGGTATAAGGTTAGGATATATTACTGCTCCTAAGAAGATTATTACCCTGCTTAAAAGGTTTGGGCTTTACACTTATATGTTTTCTTCAAGCCCTTCTCAATGCATAGCAATTTCTCTTTTAGAGGATGGATCTTACGTTGATTATCTTTTAGATGTCAAAAAACTTTATCAAGATAAAATGGATTTTTTCTTTAATTTAATTAAAGATATTCCTAATATAACCTGTTGGCGTCCAGAAGGAGGAGTTTATCTATTTCCTCAATTAAAAACTCATGAAAATAATCCTGCTGATGTCCTAATTAATAAATATCATCTTTTGTGCGTTCCTGGTTATGTAGCAGGATCTTGCGGAAATAATCATGTAAGATTTTTTCTTGGAGCTGAAAAAGAAATATTATCTTCTGCTGCTGAAAGATTAAAAACATTTATGAATGAAAATGTCAGTAATTAATAGGCTCGTATTGGGAACAAGACCCTTTACTCAGATTAAAGAAAAAGAAGTTTTTGAAATTTTAGAATTATTCTTTTCAAATGGTGGACAATATGTAGATACCTCTTTTTTTTATGGATATGGTAAAGTTGAAAAAATGATTGGAAAATTTAATAGGTTTTATCAACCCCAAGCTATTTATATTTCAAAAATTGGATATTTTACAAATTTGGAAGATTATAAAAATATAAATAAATTACAAGAAGCTGTTCAAAAATCAATGGAAAATCTTTTTTATCATCCTAAATACATTCTTTTTCATGAAGCTGATTGGGATGTATGGTGGAGTAAGACAAAACAACTGGGAAATCTCATAAATTTAAAAAAGTTAAACGAAATAAATTATCAAATATATTATCAGTTTTCATCCTTTCTTAAATCACTAGATATACTCCCAGGAATAAGTGGAAATAATGCCCACATTATCGAAGAGCTTTTAGCTCTTAACCCACACCTAGTTCTATTATCCAAACAATATGATTTATTATGGAGAAACGGAAAAAATCTAATATCTTCAGCCAAAGAGAATAAATTCTTTTTATGCCTGGGAGCACCTTTTCATCAAGGATGGCTATTTAAATTAAAAAATCTTATTAAAAAAAGACCTCAGTTTAAAAAAGAAATTGAAGAATTAATAGAGGTCATTACTAATGCATCATATCCTTTAGACCATATTGCTTTAAACTTTTTATTACAATCGACGAAAAATAATGTAGTATTTGGGGTAACCACCAAGGAAGAACTTTTACAAAATATTAAAAATTCTCTTGAGGTTCTTCCAGAGGATTTAATTCAGAAATTAGAAGCAATAAATATATTCTCTTCACCAATGTATGGTCCACTAAAAATTTTAACAGGAGTAGAAAATGGATAAACAATTAAAATTGTGCAAAAGACTTTTACCAAAAAATATTATTTCAATGTATGATCTATCTAAGGAAGCAATCGAAGGTTTATTTTCATTAGCTTCAATGCTCGAAAAATCTTCCCAAGAAGAAAGAAAAAAAATACTTAAAGATAAGATTGTTGCAGTCTTATTTTATCAACCAAGCACACGCACACGCTTAAATTTCCATTCAGCTGTTTTAAATCTTGGTGGAGATGTTATTGGTTTTTCAGATCCTTCAACTACAAGAGCTGGTGATTTTTATAAAGAAACACTTGAAGATGTAATTTCATTTACTGCGCCTCTTTGTGATTTAATCGTCTTACGTCATTTTGAAAATTTTGCCGCAAAGCGGGCTACATCAGTTGTTGATATCCCAATTGTCAATGCTGGAGATGGGTATAATGAGCATCCAACACAAGCTTTAGGAGACATATGGACAATGTACAAAGAGCTTGGAACACTTAATAAAAAAACCATAGGTCTCCTTGGAGATTTATCAATTCGTTCTTTAAAAGCAATAATAATTTCTCTTAGTAAGTTTCCAATAGAAGGTTTCAATTTTCTCCTTCCTCCCGAAAAAAAAATTCCAGATGTATTATTAAACGTGATGAAAGAAAATAAAATAAAATGGAATATAGTTAAAAATGTTGATTCCTTGTTTGAAAAAAGTGATATAGTTGAGACTATTGGGATTAATCATCCAAATCATAATCTAAGTAAAGATATAGAAAATAAATTATTAGAGATTCCTAAAGAATTTTTAATTAATAAGGAATTAATAAAAAGAATAAATTCTTCTATACCAATACTGCATCCTGGCCCTAGGACTAACGAGCTTACGAACGACGTTGATCAAATGCCTAATGCTGCGTACTTTAGACAAGTGAGAAATGGCCTATTCATGCGTATGGCCATACTTGGGAGCTTGTTAGTAGATGAATAATACATGTGCTAACGAATTTGATTATATTGTAGTTGGAGGTGGTTCCTCTGGCTGTGTTATCGTAAATGAGCTGGTAAAAAAAGGATACAAAGTATTACTTTTAGAAGCTGGACAAAATGATAGTAATCTTCTTCTTCACATTCCATTTGGTTATTATAAAACTATTTTTAATAAAAAATTAAGCTGGAATTACTGGACAGATGAAATTCCTACATTAGGAAATAGAAAAATGTTTTGGCCTAGGGGAAAAGTCTTAGGAGGGTGTAGCTCAGTAAATGGGCTTGTTTATATTCAAGGGCAGCCAGAAGACTTTAATAGTTGGGAAGCAGAAGGTAACTTAGGATGGGGATGGAGTTCTATCTTTCCTTATTTTGAAAAGATAGCAAAAAACCGTTTTTTTAATCAAAAAGATGATAATTTTATATTTTCAGAAATTAAGGATCCACATCCTCTTTGCGAAAATTTTATTAAAGCATGCGAAGAGGCAGGGGTTAAGAGGAGTAAAGACTTTAATGGAGAGGATCAAGAAGGGTGCGGTTATTTTGATCTTTCAGTTAAAAATGGAAGAAGATGTAGCTCGTCAACCGCCTTTATCAATCCCATAAGGAATTTTTCTAATTTTAAGCTTTCTCTTAATTCTTTTGTTACTAAGATTTTATTTGATACTACTAAAACAAAAGCTATAGGAGTAGAATACTATAAAAATAATAGCTTATTCTCAGCTACAGCAAAAAAAGAAATAATTTTAAGTGCTGGAGCTATTAATTCCCCTAAAATTCTTCAACTTTCAGGCGTTGGAGATGGGGAGCATCTTAAAAAGATAGGCGTTGACATTGTTAAACATTTGCCTGGAGTTGGACAAAACTTACAAGACCACTATCAAATAAGATTAATTTATACCACTAAAAAAATAGATAGCCTTAATGTTCTTTCAAAAAAATTCACCTGGAAAGCTAAAGTTTTATATCAGTACATGATAAATAGAAATGGTCCTTTAGCCATTGGAGCCGCTCAAGCAGGAGCTTTCATAAAATCTTCTTCCGCTAAAACTCCTGATTTGCAATTGCATTTTATTCCTTTAAGCGTAGAAGTACCAGGCAAAACTCTTCATTCTTTTTCTGGTATTACAATAAGTATATGTCAACTTCGACCTAAAAGCAGGGGTTGTATAAATATAATATCTTCGGATCCCTGGACAGCTCCTTCTATTCAACCAAACTATCTTTTTCATGCTTTTGATATAGATACTACAATAGAAGGTATAAAAATTTGTAGAAAAATAATGAATCAAAAAGCTATGAATGACTATATAGACCTAGAATTTGAGCCTGGCACTGAGTGCTCCACAGATACACATTTATTAAATTTTATGAAGGAAAGAGGTACGACTATATTTCATCCAGTTGGAACCTGCAAAATGGGAACAGATGCAAATTCAGTTGTTAATAGTGAATTAAAAATTCATGGTTTAGAAGGAATAAGAGTTATTGACGCGTCTATTATGCCCACTCTTGTTTCAGGAAATACCAATGCTGCAGCAATTATTATTGGGAAAAAGGGATGTGATTTAATTTTAAGTGACATCAAATAATTTTGATGTTTTATATCAAAATTTAATAAAAAATTAGTTCTAGAATAAGGTAACTAAAATGTATAGGATAATATTTATTTTTTTTATATATTTGTTTTTCCCTGCTTCCCTCTTTTGCATGGAAGAACTAAATCCTGGAAAGCATAAGCCTATAAAATATAAGAAATTAAAATATGATCCTTTAGCTCAGGAAGAAGAAACAGATACTTTTCAGATGGATACAACAGAAATAACTTCACCTGAAGAAAATGGAATCATTCCTTCTAATTCTATTAGCTCCCTCGAAACTTTAAGAGAAAATGAAGATCAAAATGAAACCTCATCATTATTAAGTAACTTTAATATTCAAGAATTGATTAAAAGATATTTTGATGATAAAGGGAGTTTTAAAAATTTTAAAGGAAAAAGTTTAGTTAGAGCGTTTTCTTATCTTATATTAGGAACTTCTGGACTTCCTTTAGTAGAACCTGCTTTTAAAGCAGCAGGAGATTATCAAGGATTAAACTATATATTTGCAGGAGCCACTTTTTTAACAGTTGGAAACTCACGAATATGGGCAGGAGAGGAAATTCTTCAAGAGATTTCAGTTGCTATTATTGATAGAAATTCTTGTAACCATAAGCCGTCTCAAGGATCTTCAGTTTCTCGTCATATAGGTTGTCATATTCTGGGACTTCTCTCGAGCATACCATTTACTTATGGAGTTTATAAATATAACACCACTAAAGAATTGGCTTTCATTACTTTTTTTTCTGAATATGCACTTGGAACATACGCTTATTATAGTGTACTAAAGCAATCAACATTTGAGAATTTTAAAGGTATTTTATTCCGTTTTTTTAAAAAAAAGGATAGAAACTATATAAATAATCTGCATTTAAAGAATAAAAATTTATCTTATATTGAAAGTCTCTTAGAAAAACTCCTTTCTATGGAAAAGGAAGAAAGACATACTCATATGGGTAGTATCTCACTACCCGTCACTTTTAATAAAAGATTGAAAAGTAAGGAAAAATAGAACA
>JAFEBT010000062.1 GCA_018242545.1 Pseudomonadota bacterium | reverse complement strand
AAGAGGAGCTTTTGTGTCGCCCAACATAAATTGAAGACGTTCTGGAGGATAGCTTGGATCTAAAGGCACATAAGCGCCTCCTGCCTTGAGGATCCCTAAAAGACCAATGATCATGTCAAAGGATCTCTCCACAGCAATAGCAACAAGTATGTCAGGACCAACGCCTTTGCTTCTAAGATAATGGGCAAGTTGATTTGCTCGATCATTTAATTCTTGATACGTTAGCTGTTCGTCTTCATAGACAAGAGCAATGTTCTGAGGCGTCTTCTCGACTTGCTCTTCAAACAAGTGATGGATATCTGTGTTCTCAGGATAGTCTGCCTGTGTTGCATTCCATTCGATTAAGAGTTTCTGCTTTTCTTTCTGAGTTATTATAGAAAACTCATCAATTCTCTTTTCAGGAAAATTTATTATTTGATTAAATAAGATTCTAATGTGCTCGGGAAAATTTTTGAATAGTGACTTTAAAACTTTATCTAATCTATCGTTAACATAAAGAGTATAGCTCTTATTGCTATCATTAATATTGAGAAGAAGGCTTGTTTTTTCATCAAAAGCATCTTTTATTTTCTCGGGATTTCCAATATGAATGATAATAGATAAATAATGTTTATCTTTATTTAATTCTGGATGCCGTACAAAAATATCTTTAAAATAAGACTTATGTTCGTTGACTTTTTTTATTTGCCCTTTAATTTCTTCTAATATATTTGATACTTTTACAGTGGGTAAGATAGAGCATGTTAAGGGAACATACTTTGGGAAAAAGGTTTTTTCATTTTTAGGCAAACTGGTTAAGAAAGAGTTAACAAGCCCTACGCTAAAGAAAGACAAATTTTCTAATCGACTTATATAAATCAAGAAAGCTGAAATAAGCGTATCTGTAAAAGAAATATGTTGTTCTTCTCTACGATAGCTAGAAAGTTTTTCAGAGTGAATAACAAATTTATTTTGTTTGGTCTTTTGAGATAACGATTCATTAAAGATAGAAGAATATTTTATAAATTGTAACTGAGGAAGCGCTATATTATCTAGGTTTTTTCTCCAAAAAATTTCAAAAGGGAATATATTTGTAGAAAATTCATGTAATTTATTTATAATTTTTTTTGAAGGTGCTTTTAATTTATCTCCTACAGAAATAACCTCTTTTTCTAAAGCATCTTCAAGTTTGCATTCATCCCCTTCTAAAGTTTTAAAATGAGAAAGAAGGATATCTTGAGTTTTGGTAGAGATTTGGATTCCATGATTGCTTATTTTAACGATTGTTCCTGGTGAAGTATTAGATCGAGCAAGCAAAACCTCTAATGTAGAGGGGATATAAATCTTTTTACCTATCAATACTTTGAAGGTAGTTAATGTATTAGGGTAATTACCAAAATAAAGAGCCCGATATTGCCTATCAATAGCTTCAGCAGAATTATTCCAATAAACAAATCCAAAATTATGAGGTTTTTGATGAAGAGAGAAGTAAGTCCTATGGCTTAAATCTTGTTTTTTTTCAATAATAGAACCTACAGATAGTTCTTTTATGAGTTCTTTAAAAGATTCTAGAGCATGCGTATAACATTTAAGGTTAAGACTGAGAGCTGTTTCATCTATATCAATTGGGAAAATAACTTGTTTTATAATGCTGCCCCTATCTGGGGCTTCATCCATAATATGCCAACTTATACCATGAATAGATTCTTGATTTAAAATAGCCCAAGAAGTGGCATTAACTCCTGCATATTTAGGGAGGGGTGCGTCATGGTAATTAATAGCATTATGCCGAGGGAGAATTAGAAGGTCTTTGGGTAGAATCCGTGTATTAACAATACTAAAGAGATAATCAAAATTTGGTTTAGGCGTAAGAGCTCGAAACTCTTTTATAGAAGCAATACAAGGTATGTTGTGCTGAGATGCCCATTGTTGAGTTTTGACATCAGGAGAAATTATGCCTAAAAGTTGGCAGCCTTCTTTAATGAGTACTTCTGCGCATTGAATCCCTAAAGTTGTTTCACTAATAATATAACAAGTAAAAATTTTATTCATGTGTTTTTAGTATTGAGTTCATATTTTTTAACATGTTGAAAGGTTACTCTTTTTCTTATGTTGAGTTATCAAGCACTCTGAGCGCAAAATACTTCCAGATGAAAAATTTTGAGCTTAATCCTTATACAAATTAAGTTTATTAAAAACATCTGTGCTTATGAAAACACAAATAACTCCAAAAGCAATTGATAGATAGTTTTATTTTTTTGATTGTTAAACTATTTTCCCTTCTTTATTTTTTATCTTTAAATCAATAATGTTACCGCCTTTCAGAGTCTCAAATAGAAAAGGTTTTACATAATCTAAAGCGAGGTATCCATTATGAAATTCCATCCTAACCTGCCACTCGTCATAGGTATAAAAATCCCTGTAAACTCTTTCACTTTTTGTAGTATTTAAATTCAAAATAGAAAAATCTTGTCCAATAAAGTACTCATTAAATCTTCCGGAAAGCGTTCTGAAAGGATGTTCTTGAGTAGAAGTGGCATCTATATCATTCATTAGAAGATAAGCTCTGTTCAAATCGTCTATACCTTGTAAGTCTTCAAGCGTATAAATTGGCTTAATCTCCTTATAATTAATTGAAAGACGCAAAAATACCTGTTTTGTTCTAATGGGAAGTTTTTCATATTCTTCATCAGACAATCCTAAACACGTGTTAGAAATGCACGAAATTGTACACATAAAAAAAAGTAAAACTAAAGCTTTTTTATTCATAACTTAATTTTTCTACTAATAAAAACACATTTTCATAAAACTATTTTTGAATTATTAATATTTTACTTTTTGTTATCATGACAAAACTTAGATTACAAGGAAAATCTCACCAGTGTTTTAAAGTCTCGATTAGTTAGTGAGTAGGTTTGCCTCTTGCCAGAACGGGAGTTAACTTGAGGCCTTTTCTTGGACTCGAGAAATATATCCGCACGCTCAATATCAACCACAATCTTTTATATTTGATTATATTAAAAAGTAGCCGAGACAGATGAATTACTTTATAATATTTACCTATAGTTATGGTAGTTAAAGGATCTTTTTCAGTCTATTAATATAATATATTGGCTTTAATCTCATATGAAAGGGTAAATTATGTTGACTTCAAAATTCTGGAAATGCGCTGAAAACTTATATGATCCATCATTAGGAACTGAAGCTGTAGCGCCGCTTCTTTATTATCTTATTCGAACAATACGCCCCAAAAATGTTTTAGAATTTGGATCAGGATATTCAACCCTTTTTATACTCCAAGCACTTTCAGATAATCTTCGTGAGTTTCAGTTAGAAAAAGAAGCTTTAAAGAGAAAAAATTCTTCTTATAAAGAAGAGCCCTATAATGAAGAATTTTATAATTGGCTTTATAGTAAAGATGCACCTCTCTCTAATCCTGAATATTATATGCAAGAATATAAACCTCAACTTGTTTGCTTTGAGCAACTACCAAAAAATCATCCTCATACTCAGAAAGTTTTAGAAGCAGTGAAGGAACTTGATTTTTTTCATCTACTAACATTTATAGAAGGTCATGCTTGTGGTCAAAGTAATAAAATTCCAGACACATGCTTACCTATTGATTTTGCATGGAATGATGCTGAAGCTTACGAAAATTTCTTTGATGAATATTGGGGTCTTATTAATTCAGAGGATGGTTATCTTCTATACCATAATACTATTAGTTCCTTCTTTTCGCATGTTTCAATAATGGAGAAAATTAAAATTAGGCTTGAGAAATTTAAAAATTATGAATTACTAAATATAGTAGAGCCTCATAAAATTAATCAGAGAAGTTGTACAATCATCAAAAAAGTCTCACAGTCAAAAAAAATTTATTTTGATAGGCCAGAATGCCAAAAACAAGTGTATAATACTTTTTTAAATTTTCTTAAAACTCATTAAACTTCCGGTATAGCTCTGATTATTACTTACAAGTTTGACGGTTGTGCACAGATGGGGAGAATATTTGATGAAACCAATAACATTGGGAAGTAGTATTTATTGGTTAGCCCTCATATAAGTTGTAGCTACAAGATAAAAAGAGCTTCGTACTTACTCGAAAATAAGAAGGAGATAGAGTATGAAAGCACTAGGCGTCATGACATGCAGATAAGCTGTGGTTAATCTAGGTGACAGCGGAATTAAAAGGATGCATCAAAGATAACCGTCATTTTATTGATATAGTGTTTTGGGTTATGAGGACGGCAGTACGCGAGATTTGTCTCGAATTATGAAGGCTGAAGCGTATATATTGGTGATTTATTCGTTGACGGGATAAAGCAATTCCACATGCATTTTTGCTTCTCAAACGTTAGTGAAGAATTTCTACGTGATATGAAAAAATCTGCTTTCTTCTTGGCAGCTATTCATATTTGATGCATCGATCTTTGGGCTAAAATCTCGTGACTACACTATATGATGAGAGTTATGCCTGCTTATGTGAAATATACAAAATAATTATAAAGTTCTCGAGATAACATCAAAGTTAAGTTATTATGTCACTCGCTGTAGCAGAAAGCTTTTTTAGCTCGTCAAAAATTATCTTATCAATAGTCTTTACTACTTCTTGATAAGAGTCTTTTATGAGGAAAAAGTGATCGCCTTTAAAAAAATATAAATTGAATGCAGCATTGGTATGAGATTTCCAAGAAGATGCTTCTTCTTTTAAAACATAAGGGTCTTCACTTCCTTCAAAAGTGCTAATTGGACATTGTAAAGGATCTTCTTCAGAATAATAATAAGTCTCAGAAACGGTGAAGTCTGCACGAATCATAGGCGTAAATAAGCTTAAAATATCTTTATTTTCTAATAAAGCTGGGGGAATACCATTGTAGGAGGAAAGTTCCGAGATAAAGTCTTTTTCTGATAAATTATGAAGATTTTTTCTTCGTAATGGAAGATGAGGAGCACGCGCTCCTGAGACAATTAAATGTTGAGGAAGCGGATATTTTTTTCTTCTTAAAATTCGTGTAAACTCAAAGCTTATAAAAGAGCCAATGCTATGTCCAAAAAAAATAAAAGGTTTATCAAAATAAATAGGAAAGCTTTTTAATAAATCTATAATAAGAGGCTCTATATTATAAAAAAGAGGGTCCGTAAAACGATCTTCTCTTCCTGGTAATTGAATACCTATAATTTCTATAGGCGACTTTAAGTCTTGTCCCCAGGCTCGAAAGACAGATGCACTTCCTCCAGCATAATGAAAAGCAAAGAGCCTAAGATTTGTAGCTCGATTATTTTGAGTTAGTGGAAAAAACCATGGACTAAGGTTTGGCATATCTTTAGACAATAAAAAATGCTCTTTTCTTTTGTTGAGAGGTATGATTAAACTTACTTACAAAAAGGTACATGATCTTTATAAAAAAATCTATGCCTCAGAAAATTTTATATTATAATTTTAAGGTTAGTAAGAATGCTTGAAGAAAACAACGCTGTATCTTATTTATATCCTCCAGAAGATAAAGGCATTCTTATTATAGAAGCTAGAAAGTCTATAAGTCCTATTAGCTGGATTCAAGCAAATAAAAAAGATTTTGAAAAAGCGCTTTTAAAATTTGGAGGTATTCTTTTACGAAATTTTGATATTTATGCTGTTTCTGAATTTAACCGATTTGCTCAAGAAATATGTCCTTATCTTTTAAATTACACCTACCGCTCTACTCCTCGAACTAATCTTGGAGGAAAAATTTATACTGCAACTGAATACCCAGCAGACCAATATATTCCATTACATAATGAAAATGCTTATTCTGATTCTTGGCCCTCAAAAATTATGTTTTTTTGTGTCATTCCTGCGAAAGATGGGGGAGAAACACCTATTGCAGATAGCCGTAAGATTTTTAAAAGACTTGATACAGAAATTATTAATAAGTTTATCAAAAAAGGAATTTTATATGTTAGAAACTACTCTCCAGGTGTGGATCTTAGCTGGCAAGAAGTTTTTCAGACATCTAATAAATTAGAGGTTGAAAAATATTGTAAAGAACATTCTATAGAATATTCTTGGAATAAAAAAGGTCCGGAGCTCACAACAAAGCAAATATGCCAAGTTGTTTTGACTCATCCACTCACAAAGGAGGATGTGTGGTTTAATCAAGCACATTTATTTCATATTTCGAGCTTAAGGCGAGATGTTGCGCAATCACTTCTTATAGAATTTGGAGAAGAGAATCTTCCCAGAAATTCATACTACGGAGATGGCTCGCCTATAGAAGAGGCTGTTCTTGAAAAAATAAGGGATGTTTATGATAAAGAATCAATTATATTTAAATGGCAAAAAGGAGATCTCATGGTTTTAGATAATATTCTTATGGCACATGGACGTAACCCATACTCAGGAGAAAGAAAAATAGCTGTTGCTATGGGATAAATAAATGAGGTTTATACTAAATTTAAAACATCTAAGGTTTATAATTTATAAAGATTCTCTGGTTCTATATTTTATGGTTTGAAATAAAGCCTTCTCACATGATACTATCTTTTAAATTCTTCAAGGTTGATAACTATCCAAAATCTACTACCTAAATTTTAGATTTAGGCAGGAAATACTTCTAATACAAGGGCTTTCGGTCTTTTTATAGCATTCATTTTTTCACCCATTGGGTATTAAAATGGACATCTGACAAAATCATGGAATCTGCAAATTTCCTGGAATAAATGCTTGCTTTCCAAAATTTAGATGAAGGACTTTGGCTACACTTGCTTTTTGAATTGAAACGATCTTTGTGGATTACATAGATAATGGAAGCGTAATGCATAGAGAAGTTTCTTGATCTACTCTCCGGTCATCAATGTTTTACCGATTATAGAGATTTTGGTTTTTTGAAGACTTGTTATTTTGGAATACAGCGTCAGATATATATTTTTGAATGTTTTTTGCCCCTGATTCTTTTAAAATATCATTAAAATCTCGTCCCTCTCTACTTGGCTTGATGATGATTAGAGATTTTCCTTGGCTTTCTAAATATTCTTGTGTGTGATGGATTACTTCATTAGTGCGAGAAAGTTTACCATCATTATCAGCACAAATAATAATTTTACTTTCAGAGCCTTGGTAATTTTTCATGTTATGAATTCCCATAGAGGCAACAATAGTATCCTTAACCTCTGCTTCCTTGATGGAAAGAGCTGTTTCAACACCCTCAGCAATAAAAACTTGGTTGCTTTCAGGATTAGTCTGAAGAGTGACAAAGGATCCTTTTGCGAGTCCATATTGAATCTTGTTAAGTTTTTCACCGTCTTTATTGAATGCACGTGTTCCATTGCTGTTGAGTTTGGTCAGTTGTACAGAGGATAACTCTCCTGAAGCATTTCGTCCGAAAGCTATAAAGCAATCATAAATTGTTGTTTTATGCTCAGCGTTATAGATAAAAGTCGTATCTTTGGGTAGATAGCGAAGATCTTGAGAAAGCTCACATTGGATGCCGCGCTCTTGACGGAGATAGGTTTCAGCAATGGTCCCAAGAATGGGTTGAGATTTTTGATAAATCTCAGTTACCGAAGATAAACGTTTAGCCTTGTCTTGCTCATTCTCTTGAGCATGAAGTTGAATGGGAATAGTTTTTTTCATGACTTCTTGAGCACGGGCACCCAGAAACCATGCACAATAATCAACTGCTTCTCGGAAACTCAATCCCTTTTGCTGTTGCACTAACTGGAAAATATTACCGCCCATACCTTCGGAGAAATCATACTATAACCCTTCTTTAATTCCTGAAATGTGGACGTTAATTTTTCCACTGGAGCCAAAGCGCAGTGTTGATTTTGTGCTAAGATGATAATTATGCGCCCCTAACAGATCTTCGGCAATCTCTCTTATCCGCCCACGAGAAGCTTCAAGTACATGCTCACTTTTAAAAAAAGGCCTAAGATTCTGCTGTTGTACTATAGAGTTTATGTTGCGGGCATGAGCTTCTAGATTTTCTATCTCCTTAGGATTCATGGCTTTGAAAAGCTTAAGTGCTGGTTCACAATTCATTAAACATTGAGCTGCTTCACGTCTCGTATTTAAAGCGTCCTCCCACACTTGAGGCTTTTGAGAGCGAATATCTGACATCCACGAACAACCTATCTCTTGAGATGCCTTTTGGTAAGCTTGAATATGGTTGAAAATATAATCTGGCGAATCCCCGCGAGAAATCTCTCTTGCGTTTAGCTTTTCTGCATATACGATATCAAAGCGTACGCGTTGGAAGTCGAGCCCTTCTTGTTTGAGAAGCATGTAGATTTTAGAGTCTTGTCGCAACTCAATGAGCTTTTGAAGCTCATAGGCTTGTGAAGTTCTCGTCATAACGTCTTTTTCAGACGTATAGGTACGCACTTTTTCACGAATTTCGCCTGACATTGCATGTGTCAGAAGCTTGCTTTCTTGAATCTTTAGTTTTTCAAAAAATTGCTGATGAGTCTCAAAGAGTCTTACTATTTCCAAGGCTAAGATGTCACGTGTTGCACAGGTTTCTTGAAAGCGATATTTCAACGTTTCTTGAGGGAGAAAAATGTTTTTGTTTTGTCTCTACAGAGGTGATAAAAAGCTGCAGCTTCAGAACTTGCTTCTTTATAAGATTTTACGGTCTGATAGAATTCTCTGTCAGCCAAAGAAAGACGTTCTTCAAAATCTTTTTGATATTGAGAGCGAAGATGAGTTGCGGCATGTTGCTTAATGGACAAGCTCATAAAACGGTCTTTATCTTCTACAGAATTATTCCAATAGTCTTTAAATTGGCCATCTTTATCTTGCGTTACGCGTAAAAATGGACGATAGAGTTTCGGGTTTTCTGCAAAAACAGATGCTAAAGAGTCTCTTTCGATCCGCAGCTTTTGGTAACCCTCGTATAAATCGTGATGTTTCGCAAAAATTGGGGGATGAGTCTTCGTTATAATTTTCCAAAGTTCCCGTGTTTCTCGAACAAGGTCCATATATCCTTGCGCTTGAATGCTGGCTCGATGCTCAAGATCGGAAAGCGTACGTTGCCTCAGACCTACCTCTACTTCCAAAACATCTCGTCTCAGCCCCGCAAGCCGTGTATAAGGAAGATGGTGATCCCAGTTTGAAAGGATCTCAGATGCAATCTCTTTTTTCTGATTTAGATAAGCTTGGTAATTTTTATAGTCTTGATGCTTGTAAAAAGATGTATTTGGGTTAAGGCTTTCTTCTATTTTCTCACGCAAATTACCACTTTGTACCATAATATCACAATAGTGTTGAATTCGCTCTAGGTAAGGTTTTTTGGCCTCTGGTACTTGATAGTCATGAAGCGTTTCTTTAGAGATTCCCCGACCTAATTTTTCCACGAGAGCTTTAAAATCTATAATTTCTTCACGATTTATAAAAGCTTG
This sequence comes from Pseudomonadota bacterium, assembly GCA_018242545.1. Classification (NCBI taxonomy): domain Bacteria; kingdom Pseudomonadati; phylum Pseudomonadota; species Pseudomonadota bacterium. The sequence continues at coordinate 2,116 of JAFEBT010000062.1, read as the reverse complement.
CACATCATGGCGGTGACGGGTCATTCCTACAAGTACTGTTGAAGAATCTAAAAGTGGGTCGAATGCGATGAAAGTACGATCAAATGTCGATCCCTCGGATTTATGGATTCCAAGTGCATAACCGTGCGTCACATGATAATATTCAGTTGTATTAAATTTTACGCAGTGCCCATCATCCAATTGAACTTTGAGGTGCCAATGATCTCCGGAAAGAATTGTCCCAAAAGTTCCGTTTTTTACGCCTTGTAGTTGAGTAGGATTGAATCGCTCCCGAATAGCTTGAAATAAGCTTGCGTGAATATTTTTTACGTAATGTTCCGTATGATCATTTTGAGTAAACCGCACACGATCCCCACAAGAAAATTCTTGGTCTGCAACTCTAAAAGAAGTCCCTAATGCTCCTTGTTCCTTTAATCTTATACGAATTAATTGATTGAGAGCATCTACATCACGATTACGATAGGCTAAGGCAATACGGCTTTGGTTCGGATTTTCTTTTAAATCTTTCAAGTAAGCTGAAACAAGGGCTTCGTGTGTATCATGCGCGGTGTCATACCAATGTAGATGGCCTTTTTGGTGATAGGACATGAGACCATCAAGCGCCCGTCCTTCATTTAAAAGAGCAGAGCATTCTCCTTGCCAAGGAGTTTTTTGACGAAGAACTTCCCGGGTTTCACAGGCTCCAAATCTTTCTGAAAATAACCGCCCATAATCACCAGGCTCTCGAGATTTAATTTGCGCAGTGTCTTGAATGATGAGAACCTTGGCACCTTTATTAACAACCTCACTTAAGAAAGGCTCCCATAGCTTGCCTCTGATCATATTCGCCTCGTCCACCAGAATCACATCTTTGGATGTGAAGCGCTGTGATTCTAATTTCTTCATTTTTTGGAACGCATAGAGATAGGGTTGTCCCCAAAGTTTTCCATTTTTTACCAATGCACTTTGATAATCATGTCGTTCCCAGGCAAACTTCAGACTATCCAGCGTTTTACAAGGAATGCCAATTTCACGCTCCATAATTTCAACTGCCTTTCCTTGAAAAGAGGTTCCAAGCACATTAAAACCTGCCGCTTGATAAGCTTCGGCAACTACTTTGAGAAGGGTGGTTTTGCCTGTTCCTGCCCGACCATTAAGAATACGGATATTAGGGCCACTGCAGAGGTAGTGGATGGCAGCTTCCTGTTCTTCAGAAAATGTAAAACCTAGTTTATTGGTGTGTTTGACAAGAGCATTCGTAATAAATTCAGGCGCAATATTTTTAGAAGAGCGCTGATGCAAAGTATCTGCAAGGCTTAAATTTTTTTCTTCCTGATTTTTGTAAGCTGTGCTTGTAAAGATAGGATCGCGGTTAATATTCTCACCAATAGGCTGCGTTAATTCGAAATCCTTTAGTAATTTATCCGCAAGTTTTGAGGCAATATCTTGTAGATCAGAAGCAAAATTTTCATTGGGTGCATAATCACTAGGATTTTCGAGACCTTTGACGCGAGCTTTAAGAATTGCAAACAGCTTTTCATCTCCACCTATGCGTCGAATAATTTCTTCTTCAATGTGGTTACGCGTAAAAACAGTTCGTTTTTGAGAAATCTCATGGATCAAGGATTCTGGATGATCGCATAGGAGCGTGATATTGCGTTGTCGAATCTCTTCGTTACGCGCAAGAATGCGAGAGTATTCTCCGCGGTCTGCTAAACGTTGAGCATAATACCCTTCATGCTGACTTGCCTCAAAAAGAGATCCACGATCTTTATTTGATCGGCAGTCAATGCGAACTTCATGCCCAGCTAGTGCCAGATGCTTATTAGCGACGCGTTCCCAATGTTTGCGTGTAAGTTTGTGCTCAAAGGGGGATACAATATCTTCATCTTTTCGGGAAGAAAATGTTCCTTCCACAAGAGCTCGGCGCGTGATGATTCCATGAAAATGAGGATTCCCAGCATCCCAATGGATGGCATAATGAACAACCAGGTTCCGCGAAACAAAGCGTGTTTTAAGAAATTCTTCAACACATATTTCTGCTTGTTCATGAGAGAGTTCTAATGGAATTGCTCCCATGATGTATACGTCCATAGAAGTGGTGTAAAATTGAAAGACCTCTTGAGCGGAGCCTGAA
>JAFEBT010000061.1 GCA_018242545.1 Pseudomonadota bacterium | reverse complement strand
TTACAAGAGATATAAGGCATTTATCATCTATTCTTCCTAGATCTATTTTAGATCGCTTTTTAAAAGCAAAAAGACCCTTACAGATTTTTTATCGTGCTGACGACGAAAATATTGTTCTTTTGAGACACTATTTAAGAGAGTTTATGGCACATCCTACTCTGATGTTGGTTCCTATAGACAAATTACATCGAAAAACACTAATAGCTGATGATAAATATGTTGAAGGCTCATTTAATTGGCTTTCTTCTGCAAGAACACTTGAAGATGACTACTTTCTCATGGAAACCTCTTTTGTTTTTACAGGATCAACAGCCCACAAGTTTACAGAAGAGTTTTATCGCTCTATACGCTAATATTTTATAAAATACATTCTCTAGAAAGTTGATAGAATCTAAATTCTATAGGAAATATTCCTTATTAATTACGAGGATTTCACATGATTACTCTGAAAAATCTTCTTATTTTTTTGGTTGGAATTATTGGTTTTTTTGTTTTAATTTCTCAGAATTCTATAATTTATGGTATGGAAGATGAGAAAGAGAGAGGAAAAGTAAATTATGCAGCCGTCATTACAAAAGCAGATCAAGACATCTCTGAACTTGAGAGATTTCGCAGTACAGTGTCAACATCGGAGCAGAAAGAAAGTTTAAGTCTTCGTTTTTTTGATGCCTATATGCAGAAAGGAGCAGGACATTTTCATCTTGGAGAAAGAGATAAGCAATTAGAATGCTATAAAAAAATCTTGGGACTTGAAGCGCTTCCAAAAATAATGCGTGCGCGTACACATACAAATCTTGCTGTTGTCCATATCCATTTAAACAACATTTTATTGCTGCTGGGCACTTACAAAAAGCAGAAGAACTAGCTTCTATTCAAGAAATTGAAAAGATTGTAGGATCTCAAACCTATCATTTATTTGCTACAACATACCGTCAAATAGCTGATGCACTTTATCTTTCTCACCCAGAACAATCGCTTATATATCTGAGAAAATCATTACAAGTTCCGGAGCAACCAGAAAAATATTATGTTGACGGTCATTTAAATTTAGCTGTGTGTTATGATAGATTATTAATGGCATGGGATTCTTTAAGACATGCTCTTGAAGTTTTAAGATCCCAGACTCTCAGTTCCCGAGACCGTGATAGAGCTCTCTGTTATGCATCATTAGGAAATGATGGTGCTGATCAAGACGATGAGAGCATTCGTTATTTTGAACAAATTTCAAATATTCAGAACTTACATAAAAATGAATGCCATTTACTTTTATGTACTTTAGGAAAAATATACATCAAAAAAGGTGATCACGAAAAAGGAATTGCATTGAAGCATCAAGGAATAGATGCTTTAGATCCTACGGAAGCTCCCTATTTCGTTCAAAAATATGATCTTGCAAAAGTATATGGTCAAGTTGGAAATATAGAAAAAGAAACAGAGATGTATGGGGAAATTCTTGAAGGAATACGGACCATTTCTTTTGGTCTAGAATGGAAAGAAAGAATGAAGTCAATTCAGATGTCAATTGAAACAACCTTTTTTCTGAAAGAACTTGATGAAGTTGAACGCCATTTTCAGGAGCAGTTAGATCAAAGAAAAAGAGAAAGAGAAGTTCAAAAAGTTCAAGAAAAAGAAGTCTCTAAAGAAAAATCCCATCAGAAAAAGCTTTCTCAACGAATGATTGATGAAATAAAACAAGCCCAAAAAGAAGCTGCTGAAAGAGAAAAGAGACTTGATGAAGAAAAAAGGAAAAAATTTGTGGAGCAGAAAGTACGGAATGAAAGTCGTAAATCTTATCCAATGGAAAAACCTGAAAGTTTTTTTGTAGAACAAAGTTTTTCTCAAGCAACACGTTATGTCCCAGAGTCAAAAGCCTCTAAAGTTAAAACTCGAGGAAAAGTAGCAACTGTGCATGAAAAGGAAGATGAAAAACTCTTATCAGAAACTCTTTTTCCAACATTTCCTCAATTAGGAACACGTGCACAAAAAGTCTTTCATCAAATAGAAGATGAAGATTGGGATTTTACGCGTGAAGAATACTCCTGTTTACTTACAGATCTTCAATGTGAAAGACGAGAAACAGCAAGCTCTCATCGTGTATTTCAACTTCCAAAAACAACAATCCTCACATTGGAAAGAAATGGGGAAGAAATCCAAGAGCATATTTTTTGGGCAGATGAAGATATTACATTAGGATCTGTAACATTACCTGCTTGGAGAGAAAAGGTTCCGTTATATTTAAGAAAACAACTTCGTCTTTTCCATAGTAAGATCATTGAGATGTATACAAAAATTACAGCCATGCGTCAGACTCTTTTTGCTGAGGATAATGTTTCTTGATCAGAAGATTAATGAAAATGAATGTTTCATCAAAAAATATATTTTGAACAAGTGCCGATCATGAAAACTCTATAATGGAGACAAAGCTTTTCTTGGGATCCCTTTAAACTCTTATGAAATATCTATTTTCTAAAAACTATCTTTTAAATGGAAAAACTTTTTTGAAAGAAAAAAGAATACTACTCCATCAAAGAAGAATACTCATTCCAATAAAAGTTCAATTTTTTTAAATTGCTTTTTATATTTGTAATCCATTTAATAAATAAGAATTTAAACAAATGTAATTTGATTTGTTCGGAGATATCTAATGAGAGAAAAAGAAAAGCTTGAAGAATTTACGGATAGAGAGAAAGATATCATTGCTTGTCTTGTTAGCGGGAAAAGTTATGAAACGGTGGCAAGTATTTTATCTATATCCAAAAGAACAGTTGAAAAGCATGTGGAAAATATAAAAAAAACTATGGGGTTTGATTCTCGAGACAGAATTATTGATTTTATAGAAAGAGAAGGAAATCTCTCTTTTTATCAAGACCGTTATAATAAATTACTCGAAAAATACTTATTCTATGACCACTTAAAACAAATTAAACAGCTCGTTCCTAAAAATTTCTCCGTTATATGGAAAGTTGCTTTTCAAGAAAGATCAGAAATCCCATCTTTTTTTCAGTCAGTCCTCACCGATTTGGAAAAGGCAGGCATTCGTATTATCGAAACTTCTAAGAAAGAAGAATCTTCTGCCTCTGTTCAAGGAATCTTATGTCTCACAGAAACTAAACTTTATAAAACAGACACCTATACTGTTCCCCATCCTCCCACTGTTTTTATTGTTTGTGAAAAAGGAAAAATCTCTTTTCAAGATGCTCTCGTCATTAATTTTTATGGAGCCTCCTATGGAACTCCTTATTATGAAAAAATTTTTTGTATTTTAAAAATTCTATTGAAGTTAGAGCAAGTAAGATCGATTATAGAAAGGTTTCATAAGGCAGTAACTTCTTCTGAAGAGATCTTTAAAGATAGACCACAATTAATTAATGCATCCCTTTCAAACAATCTTAAACTTCTTCAAAAATATAAAAAGACTCTTTTTTGGATAGGGACTCTTTGTTTGATAATTATTTGCTTCCTTTTAATTCTTAGAGAAAATGTAAATTTTTTTCCTTCTTTTCAAAAACAAACCTCACAGTCTTTTCCTAACCCAGGATTTGTCATGCTTCCAGAATCGGAGCTCTTGAAACGCTCTTCGACTCTCAAAGAAATGGGAGATATTTTAAAAGGATCTCATATTCCTGTTGTTGCTCTCGTAGGTCCGCAAGGAGCTGGAAAAACAACCATAGCAGAGACTTACGCCATTCAACAAAAAGGAACGCTCGTAAGAGAACTCAATGCAGAAAGCATCGAGAGTTTAATGGCATCTTTTGAATGCTTTGCTGAAATTCTTCCCAAAACAATCGAACAACGTATAACCCTATCAGATATTAAGAGCAGTCCCCATCAAGACTATCGGAAAGAGAAGCTTTTGGACCTCATTCAGACTATTCTTAAGTCCTATAAAACCTGGATACTTATTTATGACAATGTTTCTGATTTTGAAATTATTAAGCCTTATTTTCCTCTTACCCCATCTCAATGGGGCCAAGGATATGTGATTATCACAACTCGAAATAGAAATACTATAAAAAGTGGCCATATAAACCATATTATTGAGATGGGAGAATTGACGGAAGAGAACTCTTTAATCCTTTTTAGCAAAATTCGCTTTAAAAAAAATCCTTCTGACTTACCCTCACTAGATCGAGAAAAAATAAAGGCGTTTCTAAATCACCTCCCTCCCTTTCCTTATGATATCGCACAAGCAGCAACATATATTAATGTTCGTGGTGTGACCTATGAGGATTATTTGGAATCTCTACAAGATTTTCATAAACATTTTGATGATCCTCACTACAATTTTTTTCACGAAAGGGATGAATTTTCTAAGACAAGATATGGGATGATTGCCTTAAATTTTAAAGAATTGATTAAGAAAAACCAAGACTATAAAAACTTGCTCCTTATTATGTGTCTTATCAATTCTCAAGATATTCCTAGGGAGCTTCTTAAAAAATATGCAGATAAAGTAACCGTTATTAACTTTTTGAGCGATCTGAAGGAACTCGGTCTAATCAGAGAACCGAAGCCGAAGGATGGGGAGAATATTGTTTTCTCAACACATACGCATACACAAACGTATGGGCTTGCTTTTTTAATGCATGACCAGAAAAAAACAACAGCGTGGCCTTTTGATAATATAGTCAAAGCTTTCAAAGAGTACATGGACAGTATTATTAAAACAAAAGATTTATCTCAAATAAATATTTTGGTTCCTCACATGGAAGCTTTTATAATGAGCCTAGAGTCTCTCCTACAAGGCACTTCTATTTTGAAAAACCCTAATTTTTCCGTCATTAAGGATAAGCTCGGAGGTTTGTACTATCGCTTTAACTTAAAGCCTTTTAAAGAGACTCAAAAACTATTGGAAGGCCAACTTTTAGAAGCAAATGGGTCTCAAAATCAAAACCGTTTACTGGAAATAAAAAGTATGTTAGCTGCAATTTATCTTAATTTGGGGTCTATTAAGGAGCTCAAATCTATTGCAGAAGATATATCTCTCCATCATCATGCTTATCTTCTTGAAGGAGAAACATTAGAAATAGCCTTCTTTTTATCATACTTAGGATATGTCTATTCCTATTTAGGAGAAAATTCTAAAGCAAGAGAATATTTAGAAAAATCTGTTGCTCTCTATAATAAGTATCCTGAAGAAAAATCCAGTGCGAGTGATAAAGCAAAATCTCTTTCTTTTTTGGGAGATTTAGAGAGAAAAGAAGGTCACTATAAAAAAGCCCTTGAAAGGCTAAATCAAAGCCTTCCTTCCTACAACGATTCATTGAAAAACAACCAAGGCTCAATAGAATCGTGGTGGTTTTTGGCTGATATTGGGATCACATATAAAGAAATGGGGGATTTTAAAAAGGCTATCAGCTCCTTGGAAGAAAGCTACGAAATATCCAAAAAATGCCTTCCCTCTGAACACGAAGATTCTGCTCTTCCGCTTGTACACTTAGGAGAAGCCTATATAGAAAAGGCTTGCACAGAAAAGTTCGAAGAATCTGCCAAAGAAGACTATATCAAAGCAGAAGAGAATTTAACAAAATCCATTAAAATTATGCATCTTCATTTTAAAAAAGATGACGTAAGATTCGTTTTTTCTCAGATACAGCTTGGAAATTTAAAGCGTCTTCAAAAAGATTACGAAGAATCTCAAAAAATTTTAAAGAACAGCTATCGCATTTTTACGAAAAATTTTGGAGAGAATTCCATACGTGTCTGGAAAGTTACCTACTTCTTAGGGTGTCTTTATATGGATCAAAAAGAGTGGGATCTTTCTGAGAAATTTCTTAAAAAATCTTTATCTATTTTAGAGGCTCATAAAGATGCACAGTATTATAGGGTTCTTGAAAGTTTAGGGGACTTGTATTATGAGCAATCCCAAGAAAAAAGCTCTTCAGAAACCGTAGAAAGATATCAAAAGGAAGCCTTAACCTTCTATCAAAATGCGTTAAAGAAAGCTCTTTCCATTCTAGACATACAGTGTGTTTACGTAAAAAGAATTCAGTCGAAAATTGACCATATGCAACACCTTATCTCCCAGCAGAAACCCAATAATAAAAAAGAGAGGGATTAAATGCACTCATCCCTCTCTTATTACGATCGCAGCTCATCTTTTGAAAGATCCGTTTTATAGTCCTAACCCTGGAAAAGCTATTACAAAAGGAACTATACGATCACTTTGTCTTGCTTCTTCATACCTCTCTCTATAGTCTTGATGAATAGTGTCCTCATTTAAGTCAAGATTCCGAACAGGCGGTGTAGGACGTACCTCACTGATCCCTGAACCTGGCTGTCCGTTTGGAGCTTTTTCTTCCCCTTCCTTCCACTCTAAATATCCTATTGAAGTGATGACGCGATCAGGTTCAGAACCAGAGCCCATCTCTCTTATACAATCTCTATCTTCATCATCTCTCATATCACGATACCTTATGTCCTTAATAATATGCCCCACATGATTACGTCCATGTTTTCCTCCTTTACCTGCTTTTCCAGGAGTTCCATCCTGATGACCAGAAGCTCCATTTTCTGATCTATAAAAAAGATGAGCAACACCTGACACATTTCCAGAATAACCTCCTTTTCCTTTATGTCCTCCACGTCCCCCATTGAGTCCTGCTGTCCCTGGAGTTCCTTTCCCATCATAAATCATCTCTGTTCCAGATCGCTCACACCAATTTGGACCATGATGATCTCCTGTGGGTTGATGGTGACTCCAGCCCCGACTTATACACCATTCTTTATTACCATCCACCCCATCTTGGCCATTAGCGCCATTTCCTCCATTGCCGCCATTTCCTCCTTGACCGCCACTTGTATCAATTCTGAGATGAGTTGATCCTTCAAAGGTAGAAAATTGCCCAAAAAAATGTCCACCACTTTGTCCAGGACTCCCAGGTTTACCATCTTTTCCTGGAGCACCATTCGCACCTGAAGCACCATTACCTCCTTTAAGACCACTTAAATCAATCAAACACGGTACTAAAGCTCTCCATGTTGGGGCAATAATCACCAGTGATTTACCATGATGTATAACGGGTGAGTCAAAAAGAACGGTATTCCAAGCATACGCATAAACAGAGGATGCCATGGGGTGACTCGTGGAGAGGCCTTGGATGTCATTAGCTCCAAGGAAAACAGAACGAATATAAAGCGTTTGAGTGGGTGCGTTATATCGAACTTCCGGATCAGCACTTAATGCGTCAATTTGCTCAATTATTCTTCTCAAAGACTCGCCCCAGTTCCTTGTTTGAAAAACAAGATTGATATCGAGTTCATCATTCAACGTTCTCAGAAAAGAAAGTTGTTGGATTTTTGTGTTCAGCTCATCCGTATCCATAACTCTCGCATTTCTGATTTCAGTAGAAAATCTCATCGGGTCGCTTGAAGGAATTCCTGAAAGATTTCTAAGCTTTGTTGAAAGACCTCTCAAAAAAAGTCTTAGCTCCCTGATAGAGCCCCAGCGGTCTTCTATTCTAGCGTTACAAAAATTCGTAATCCTTTGACTTCCAGTTGTTGACAGATAACCCACAAGATCGATATTTCGTTGCCTTATGACTGTTGCCACAAAGTCTCTGGCATCTCTTCCAATTTCGAGTGTAACGAGAAGATTTACATAGTCAGCATTTCTGATAACACGCCTCATAGCTTCCATTTCACGATCACAGACAAAAGGCCCTTCTTGTCTTTCAGCTTTCCGTAGTGATGAAACTCTATGGGGGTGCTCTGCAAAAAATCTCAACAAAGACCGTGAACGCTCATAACGAGCAGCTAAATATCCATCATCAGCAAAATAGGGAAGAACGTCCGTACTAATAAAGGATGAAATTGATTGTCCAGGTCTGTCACTTTCCAAATCTAATTCACCGAGATCGATATCTTCTCGCTGAGTTAAAACCAAAGAAAGGCTATGTTTCAGATCTTCATCATTTCTAAAAAAACCAACCAAATCTCCCAATAATTTCTTAAGATTTTGATACTCATGACGTCTTCTAATCATCGGTTCATTGACAGCTAAGATTACTTTAACGTTTCGCCCCTGAAATAATTGCTGCACCGAAAAAGCATTCAAAATATCTGTAACAGGACCCTCAGGATCTCCAAAACCAGTACAATCTACGATAAAGGAATGTCCATCTTGCCAGATTGCTGGGAACCTAGTTCCTGCTGCTGTGCCATGACCTATATCAAAACCAGGAAGACGATCTTCATGTGTCCTCGCTTCAAGACAGAAGCCCCTGTTTGGAATTCTTCTAATTTGAAGGTTTCTTCCTGCTAAAAGATGGGCTAAAATTGTTTTACCACTCCCAACAGGCCCCACAATAAACCTAAAATCTGTTATTTGAGGATAGTCCATAATATAGCGAGTTATCCTTTCGATATCTGCAGTGCGGCTTTCCATACCTCTTTGCAACTGCATAATAGGACTTTCAGGATCTGGTACATCTCTTCTCTGTCCGGGGATAGGCAGGTCAAGATTATCAAAAAGCCGTTTTGCTTGACCTACAATATCCTGATGACTTGTCATAAGACGATCCCTTAAAAGATCAAAAAAATCATCATAAAAGAATCTATTTCCTTCTCTGGCTCTAAAATTTTGATAGAGACGATCTCTGAATGGCGTAGCAGGAATTGAACTGTTAAGATTTCCATCTAAGAGAAGAGGGACATAATAGTGTAAATTTGACCGATCTCTGTCGTGTCTTGCCAGAATACAATCAAATTCAATACGAACTCCTGAATTTTCAACTCCATATCTTTCTTTGTAATAGGGGACAAAAACAGCAAGAGCATGATTAACATCCCCAGCTCTTTTACAAAAATCTATGGTGGTATTATTTCCTCCAATTCCAAGTCTTGGATCATCTGTCCGTAAATCAAACAAAGTCTCAAATCCAACGCTTTTTAAAGATGCTACCAAAAAATGATAAGATTGATCATAATACTCATAAAGACGTTCTTCTTCTATTGTTCTAAATTCTCTCGGATTGGATGCATGACTCAAGAAGCACGTTCTTCCACCTGGTACATGATCTCTGATAAATTCGAGTACTTCCGAAAAACGTCCTGCTTTCGATTTTAAGATTGCCTCATCCCGTACAAGATTCGGGTGAACAGCTTTTGCAGAATCATACAAACGCGGATAATTGATATCATCAGAAAATCCGATTGCCGATGACATCGGAATCCAACATATCATACACGCATAAAAAAGACCGCCTAATTTATTCATTATAAACCGCTTAGCTTTTTCCTTTTTTTTAAGCATTTCAATTTTTATCATTCTCTTTAATCTTCTAAAGTCATTAAAAAATGATATACGAGAAGCAGACATTTTAAAAAAAAGATATTTGTTAGACATCATCATAACCTCCATATTAAGTTACATTTCACGAAGATTTTTACTGAAGAGAAAAAGACTCTCTACTAAAAGCCTTTTAACCAGTAGCTCTAATAAGGTTCACTGTAAGAAAAGAAAAATTTTTATAAAATTCGTAAAAAACCGATCTTCTGGTTTGTTAATTTGCGTGGGTCTAGGTATAATTTACCTACGTCTTTCAACTGAAGTACGAGTGATGAAATAGAATTCTTTAAGCTTAGATACCCATAAAAAAAACTGCTTTTTCTATGACCAAACCAAAAATAGAATTTAAAATAAGCAAAAAATTTCGAAACGTTGATGAAAAATCGGTATATTAAATCGCACATATATTGCCTTATATATAAATATATGATACTTGTAATATACCATGCTCAAAGGACTCTCAACAAAACGCAGACAAGCTCTTTCAGAGCTTTTGGTTAAAACTCAAGGGGTTATCACGATTGATGACGCTCAACGAATTCTCTCGCTTTCACGCGTGAAAGCGCAAACATTTCTATGGTCTCTCAGCCGTTCGGGATGGCTCAAGATGGTTCAATCAGGAACCTATGTACCAATTTCGCTAGACGTCCTTGATAGCCAAATAACTGTCGAAAATCCATTTCTCCTTGCTCAACATTTTTTTGAGCCCTGTTATTTCGGAGGCTGGACGAGCGCTTCTTTCTGGGGGTTCACGGACCAACTTTTTCAAAAGACATGGGTATTTACAAGCCAACGCATAACACACAAGAAAAAGACTTTGGGAGAAAATAAATTCATTCTGACACATGTTTCTCCAGATAGAATTTTTGGGACAGCCGTAGATTGGGTAGAGTCTCATAAAATTTTCTACAGTGATCCTCACAAAACAGTTATTGATTTTGCTTGTTTCATTCAGGATTATGGATTGAATGGTTTTTTCGATATTTTTCAGGCTTATTTAAGCTCTTCTCATAAGAATTTATCACTCCTTACAGAATATGCCTTTAAAATGGGAAATCGAACAATTTTTAAACGCCTTGGGTTCGGACTCGAAAAATTTGCTCCAGAAGAAGAAGAATTTATCCTCCTTTACCAAACTAATCTTAGTCACGGGTATTCCAAAATTTGCTCGTCCTTGGAGTGTCCCAAAATAGTACGACGTTGGCGCTTAAGAGTTCCTACATATCTGGTGAACCATGATTGATAAAAACGAGCTTCTTCACAAACATCGACTTTTCAGAATCCCATTAGCAACTTGCGAAAAAGATTATGTGTTGGGTCTTATTCTATGGGGAATTTATCAACATCCGACGATAAAAGAAGACTGGGTATTCAAAGGTGGGACGTGCCTCAAGAAGTGCTATTTTCAAACATATCGATTTAGCGAAGATTTAGACTTCACTCTCAAGCCTTATGCTTCCATTGAGCCAGAAGTGATTTTGACTTATCTGAAAGACGTTTTTACAACCGTATGGAATCATTGTGGTCTTAAAGTAGATGTATCACATATCAATATGATGCCTTTCCCTGACAAAGAAGGGCTCTTTATCCAGATAAAAGTGCCATTTCAAGGCCCTCTTCTGAGCTCTGGCTCTCTCCCAAAAATCAAGCTAGATCTTTCACGCCAAGAAATTTTGGTGAGTCCGACGATTCAAAAGCCTTTGCTTCATAATTACTCAGATCATGCAGCTCTTCAAACAGAAATTCAGTGTTATTCGTTCATCGAAATATTTGCCGAAAAACTTCGAGCGTTTGTAGAGCGAGTCCGTCCCCGAGATCTTTATGATATTGTGCATCTTCATCAAAGATTTGACTCAAAAGATAAGGAGACTCTCCTTCACGTGATCGAAAAAAAATTTACTCTCAAAAACCTCAACTTCCCAAGTGCTCTACATAATCTCTCCCTCGAGAAGCTGGAGGCAATCTACGTAGACTGGGAAATCATGCTTGCGCATCAAATTTTTCCACTTGATCCCTTTGAAGCATACAAATGCAATCAAGAAAAATTATTTGAATGGCTTTTGGCCTAGTTTCTAAGCATCATTACTTAAATTGAAATATTGATTTCTTTCAAACTTTACTACAAAAAAATGCAATCTTATCTCAAGTTTAGAAATTTATAATAACCTTATTTTTTCTGTGAAAAATTATCTTTATTTTGATGACTATGTGATGACTAATTTTTTCAGAAGTTTTATTTCAATACTTAATTAACTGAAAAACAATGATTTTTTGGACAATTTCAAGAAAATGTTAACAGACTTAAAATCTGTCGACCAACGGTCGTGCCAGTTCGAGTCTGGCAGCGGGCATCACACTCAAAACCTTATAAAATAAGGGATTGAGAGCGGAGAATGGCAGCGGTATA
>JAFEBT010000060.1 GCA_018242545.1 Pseudomonadota bacterium | reverse complement strand
AATCTTTTCACGATTTGATAAGATGGCCATTGCTTATATGGGATTTTTAGCCTTTGCTTCTTCTATCGTTTGGCTCAGATGAAAAGTGGACACAAACTAGGTTTATAAAAATTTTATTTGTTTTAATTTTCAAAATTTTGTTTTACATACTTGAATTCTATAAAGTATTTTATATTCCCAAAGTATAAATAACATGATTTATCATAAAAGTATGGACGTTAATTTATGAAGATAAGCTTTATATATGATAGGAAATATTAATACTTTATCTTCTTTATAAGAAAAGTTTTTAAAAGTCAGGAAGTTGATTTATGTATAAAGAGAATAATTTAGATATACTTTATGAAGAGCAATTAAAAATAATTAATGAAATAAAATTTACGCGTCGAGAAATAGATATTGTTTCTTGTGTTATGAGCGGAAAATCCGTTAAAAAAATTGCCTCCTTCCTTTCTATTTCTACGAGAACAGTTGAAGCCCATACATATAATATTCTTACAAAATTAAACTTTACGTCTCGAGAAGATATTATCTATTTTATTGAGAAATCTGGAAAGTTTATATTTGTTCAGCAATATTATTTGAATCTTCTGGCTCAAGAAGCGTTTAAGGAGGGTTTAAAAAAGATTTCTAATTTTCTAAAGCAAGAAAATAAACATTGCTTTATCATTTATGAAAAAAATTCTCAGGAAGAAAATCTTTTTATAACAAATTTGGAAACAGATTTAAAGCACTTGGGATTTAGACCATATTCAGAATGTGTAAAAGATCAAAAGTCTATTGAGCATTTGTTAACTAAAACATCTTTTTCGAAAATAGATTATGTTATTTATATTGGAACACCAAAATTAGTACATTACTTGGCATCAGAAGATAAAACAGATGCAGCTTTAAAAAGTCAATTGGTGTTAGGTATTTTGAAAAGTTGTGAGGCTACGAATAAAATTTTGATAAGCCTCACAGATCTGGAAGAATCGCTGCCTTACAATTTTTTTCTGATCAAAATTTTAAGTAAAATATTACCTAAGCTCGAGGTCGAAACTATTTTTATGCCATTTTATCAAAGAAATAAAGACGTAAAAAATTCCTTTTGTGAATATAAATCAAGTGAAAAAAAAGGAAATAGCTGTATTCAACAGAATGTAAAAAACAACGATTCGAAATGTTTTAAAAAGTTATGTCTTAAATTGAATAAAGTTTTATTAATTTTAGGAACATGTTTTTTAGTTTCATGTTTTGTGGGTCTTTATTTTTTTAAAAAAATTAATGACATACCTTCCATAATGTCTGATCTTAGAATTCCAGTTGACAGTGTTTTTTTAGACCGTCCCCAATTAATTAATCAAATTGGGTTAAAATTAAAGAGAAAAAAAGAAGATGAAAATATCCCAATTGTGGGCGTTTTAGGTATTGG
Organism: Pseudomonadota bacterium; assembly: GCA_018242545.1. Lineage (NCBI taxonomy): Bacteria > Pseudomonadati > Pseudomonadota > Pseudomonadota bacterium. The sequence goes on along the minus strand of JAFEBT010000060.1, from coordinate 11,173 downwards.
TGGTGTTGGAAAAACAACCCTTGTCCGGCATTTTAGCCGGACTTATAAATCTCCTATTGTGTGGGAAATTAATGCTGAAACAAAAAATAGTGTTATAAGTTCTTTTAAAGAATTGGGAGAATATCTCGCTCTCATGGAAAATAAAAAAAATGAATTTAATTTTATAAAAGAGATAGAAGATCCCAATGAGCGCGAAAAACAAATTGTTAATTTTGTAAGAAGCTATTTGAAAAAATATAAAAATTGGCTTCTCATTTTTGATAACATTTCTGTTTTTGCAGAAATTAAAAATTTTTTACCAGAAAATAAAAAAAATTGGGGTGAAGGAGGGCTTATCATAACGACACGTGATAGCAATATAAACCAATCCTCTTACATTGGATCAAAAAATATTATTGAAGTTGGAGAACTCAGCAAAGAAGAAGCTTTAAAGCTTTTTAGAATTATCTTATGTGGATCTGAAAAACTTTCACCTGAAGATGAGGCAAAGGCTCAGTCATTCTTAGATCATCTTCCTCCTTTTCCGCTCGATATTTCTATTGCAGCGTATTATCTCAAAAATTCAAATATTGGTTATGAGGATTATTTAAAGAGAATTGAAGCTTCTGGGAAAGATTTTGAAAAACTTCAAGAACATCTCCTGAGTGAGATGAATAATTATGCAAAAACACGTTACGGTATTATCACGCTTGCCCTTGAAAAAGTTATTAAAGAAAATCCTCATTTTAAAGCTCTTCTCTTATTTATTTGTCTTGTTGACTCGCAAGATATCCCAAAGGAACTCTTAGAATTTTTTAAAGAACCATGGCTCGTTGAAAATTTTATTTACACACTTAAAAAACACTCTCTTATTACGAATGAATTGATTGAACTCAATGGAAAAAAGATTTCTTCTCTTTTCATCCACCGAAGCACTCAAAAAATTAGTTTATCTTTCCTTGTGGATCTTTTGGACATTCATGAAAAGCAAGAATTGATTAGAGGAATTATATCGTCAATGATGTCCTTTCAGGATTTTTATTTCAATAAAAATTGTTATTACGTGATGAAGCTTATTAATCATTTAGAAGCATTTGAAAGAAATTTAACAAATATGAAACTTTCTTTAGATTTTAAGGAAAAACGAAAAAAAGATATCTTTTTTATGTTGGGATATATATATAAACATTGTTTTGAGAATTATATTTTGTCGTATGTCTATTTTACAAAAGCGATGAATATTAAGAACCCAAGTGAGTTTATCACAAATCTTAAAATGGCAACATTTATAAAAGATTTAGGGTTTTCTGCACTGATTCTAGGAGAGACAAAAGAATCCATTAACCTATTTCAAAAAAGTATAGAGTTATGTCGTGATATTCAAAACCCTGAAATTTTAATAGCTCAAAATTTAAAAAATATAGGGTTTGCGTATCGGAAAGAAAATAATTTTACACAAGCGAAGGAATTTTTTTTCAAGGCTTTGGATAAAATATCTTCTTTAGAATTAGCTGTAAAACAAGATGTAGCGTCAGAAATATATGCGCAATTGGCTGTTTTATATAGCGTGACCTTTATAAATAAAGAAGAAGCTCTGCAAGGGGAGAAATATTTATTAAAGTCACTAGATCTCTTAGGGGCGCGCCAGCTTTTGTATCTTAACCCAAATTTAAAACCAACTAAAATATCCTGTCGTATTGCAACAAATCGGAGAAGACTTGGGTCAATTTATACCCGTTTGGGCGATTATAAAAAAGCGATGGAATTAGGCTTTATGGAAGCTCAATATATTATTGATAAGTCTCTTGACGATTGTACAAGTATTTTGCTCCAATCTTTGAATTTGGAAGGATTAGGAGAAGTATACCTTAGGCAAAATTCTTTAAAGCGGGCGGAAGATAGCTTATCAAGTTCAATTGAAAAGAAAGAAAAATTGATTGGAGAGTCAAGACATCTCTTGGGACGCGCTTTTTCAGGTGAATCAAGCACGTCTGCCCGTACATTGCGTGCAGAAGTAAGAATAAGATTAAAAGACTTTTCAAAAGCTTATGAAGATTGCTTGTATGTTTTTAATACAGATAAAAAACTAAGAGATAATTTTTTGGAATTGATGTGTATTACATGTCTTTATCATGCAGCAGTTATTAAATATCATCAAGGAGATTTACAAAAGGCCCAGGAATATTTTTTAGCATTTTTTAAAGAAATGAACGTATTTTGTAAAGTTTTTTTAGAAGAAGAAAAATATGATAAAGAAATTTTTAAAATAATAGAAAGAGATGGAGAACTTTCTCAGAAAAATATAAAAATATATTTTGAAAAGGCAACTCAAATTTATTCAATTATTTATGGAGAAGAGCACCCCTTTGTAAAAGATTATATCAAAAAAAATAAATAAACGCTTTGTTTTATATTTTCTAACTTTTTTTATGGTTTAATTTGATAAGGTTTTTATTTTTGTAAATCTAAGTATTTTTCCCGAGCATCAATTTTTTAAGTTTTTTTTCACAATATCTAAAAATAACTCTTCTGGATATAAATTTTTTTAAAGATTCATTATTTTATTTAGTGAGTCCATCAAATTATAGAAAAAGAGAGCATCGTGAAAATAATTCCATTTGTAGGTTTAAGAAATATTGCGTCTATGTGGGCGGGTGTGAAGGCTTTAATTAAAAAAGATTCTATTTTAAAGCTTTCACTTATTTTTTCTATAGGACTTATTATTGTTACGATAGGTTTAAACGTAAGCATCCCGTTTTTATTTAGAAACTTAATATATTATCTTCGAGTTGATCACTTCTCAAACTTACTTACGTCTTTAATTCTTGTGTGTCTTTATGCTGGGTGTTGGTCATTAAGGCAAATAACTGTCCAATTGAGAGAAATTTTTTGTTTCCCAATTATAGAGAAACTCTTAAATACAATGACTTTTAATTTATTTAAAAAAATTCTATCAGATCCTATGGACCACTATCCAAAAGTTAAACTGGAAAAAATAATAGATAATATTATTAGAACGCAAGAAAATTTTTCAGATCTGTTTGTTGGCTTGTTTTTATACGTTACACCAATTATTTTGGAAATTATTATTATTTTAATCGTTATAAGTTTTTACTTTCCTTTCTTGTTTTGCTGTATTTTTGGTTTTTTTATCCTTTTACATATTTGCTTTACGATGTGGGGACTCGGAAAGACGTCATTCCTCCAAACAAGATATGTAAAAGCCCGAAACCTTTTTCAGTCATATCTTGTTGATAAATTGATTAACTTTGAAACAATAAAAATTTTTTCCAAAGAAAAAGAAGAAGAAAGGATATGCAAAAAATATTTACACAGATATGAAAAATTTAAAGCAAGGGCTGATATCATTACAGAATCTATTCGTTTAGGACAGGGACTCATATTAGGACTTCTTGTTATTTGTTCGACTCTAGTAGGTGCTTTTTATGTGAAATCATCTCAACTTTCTGTTGAGAGTCTTGTATTGTTGAATTTTTATTTTATACAGCTTGTGGGTCCTTTAGGGCTTCTTGGTATTGCTTTAAAAAATATAAAAAGAGGATTAATCAATGTAGAAGAAATGTTCCGATTTATTGAAGATATTTCTCCTGCTGAGTTTAGAAAAAAACAACATACATTTTCAAAATTAGAAAATAATATTTTTCTAGAGTTTAATCATGTGAGTTATAGCATTGGGTCTAAAAAGATTTTACAGAATGTTTCGTTTGATGTTCCTTTCGGAAGCATTCTCGGGATTATTGGGAAAACCGGGTCTGGAAAATCGACAATTGCAAAACTTATCCTAAAGCTTTTTGAGCCCACGGAAGGAAGAATTATTCTAAATGGCCATGACATAAAAGAAATTCCCACGGAGTGCTTAAGAAAAATTATTGGCTATGTTCCTCAACATCCTTCTTTTTTTAATGATTCAATTTATAATAATCTCTTATACGCTTATCCGGAAGCTTCCGTAAAAGAAATCAAAACAGTTATAGAAAAAGTTTGTTTGACAGACGTCATTGAAAATCTTCCAGAAAAGTATCATACGCGGATTGGAAAAAATGTTACGCCTTTATCTGGAGGACAAACTCAGCTTTTGGCTTTAGCCAGAGTGCTTCTCATGAAACCTCTTTTATATGTATTTGATGAAATAACATCTGCTTTGGATATAGAGACACAATCAAAGATCGTTGATATTTTGAACGATCTTTCAAAGAACTCTTCCATTATCGTAATTTCACATCGTTTGCCTTTAATTGAGGATGCTAAAAAAGTGATTGTTTTGTCAGAAGGTAAATGTATGGAAAGAGAAACTTATAAGTTCTTAATGAAAGAAAAAGGCCCTTACGCAAATCTTCTCCGTCATTCATATGGAGATTAAAAATTAAACTTTTGAAGGAAAGATCTTCTTCAGCTTCAAAGATAAAAATGTCCCTTTTTAGTTTGATGGTGAGCTAAAAGAATGAATGAAAGGTTAAAAAATGGAAATATCTTTAAAAAAGAAGATAACAAAAAATGATTTATGTAAAAACAAGAATATTCATAAAGTTAATAAAATTAAAAAACCTGTTAATTTTTCTCATAAAAAACAAAGCCTTAAGCCAATAAATCATCCATCTGTAAAGATATTAGAAAAGGCCATCCTTGAAGATTTTAGAAATGTTCTTAAACAAGAGCATAAAGAAGCTTTAGAAAAACATATTATTTCTTTTAAAAGAGAATTTCACTCTTTAAAAAGGGCTTCTTCTCTTTATTCTGGAATAGATTTAAAAAAATTTATACTTTCTCAAAGGGATCCATCGTTGAGGATACTCAGTAAAGAAATTGGTAGGGCTCTTTTTTATGGGTCAGGAGTTTTTCTGTTGAAAAATTTTCCTTTAACTGAACAAGAAGACTTAGAAATCTCAACCTTTGTATTTATTTGTTACTTAGGACTTCCTGTTTATAATAACAGAGATAAAATTTATGTTTGGTCTGTTGTGCCTCAACAAATAGAGTCCAGCAAATATCCGCAAGATGCTAATTACAGAATTGGAAATACAGGCCTTGCTGTTGGATTTCACACAGATACCTCAACACTTGCTGGTCTCTTATGCATAAAGCAAGCTCAAGAAGGAGGAGAAAATGAAATAATAAGTGCTGTTGCTGTGCATAATAAGATTTTAAAAACGAGGCCAGATTTATTAAAGGTTTTATATTCAAATTTCTTTATTGATAGACGTGGAGAAGAAATGCCAGGAGAAAAGCCTTATGCTGAAATCCCAATTTTTAAGCAGACAAAATCTGGTCAGTTATTGGCACATTGGACGCGGCTCTATACTTATGAGGCTTATCGAAAATACGATGTAAAGCCTCTTACAAATCTTCAACAGGAAGCTTTAGAGTATTTGGTGAACGTCGTAAGAAGCATCGCTTCTTCTCAAAAAGTTGTTTTTAAAGCCCAGCCAGGAGATTTTCTTTTATTAAATAACAACTTAGTTTTCCATAACAGATTAGCTTTTAAAGGAGATCGGCATCTTTTACGTGTTTGGATATATTCCAAAAAACATAGTGCTTTACCCCATACATTTGGATATCCTTATCAATGAGGGCGAAAGCGATCCTAATCTAATATCCTTTTGAAATTTTCTTATTTTTTAAAGCATTTCTCTAAATTATTTTTTTTACATAATCTTTTATAAAAGAATGGTTTTCTCCATAAATACTAATAAATATCTCTGCACTTCTGCGCAAACAGTCTTTGATCTCATAAATATTAGGGTTCTTACCATGAATAATTTTATTAAATACTTTCTTTTCTTCTAATAATTGAAATTCATGGGGATCTAAAAAATCTTTACAAAATTCTTTCATATATTTAAAAAAATCTTCAAAATGTTTAGAGGAGATAACAAGGTCATTTTCTTTATATTTTATGATGGCAGCATGATAAAATGAGGTGAAATACATTAAATTAAAGTAATTATGGCTAATCTTTCTTTCCGTTTTAATGGCTGACATGCAATCTTCATAACCTTCCTTAAATTTTCCAAGCCTTATTCGTGCTTCTGCCCTAAATACTTTTGCTTGGAGGGCATCAAACTTACCGGCTAGTTTTTCAGACGTTTTAATTGACTCTGTTAATTTAACTTCAGCTTCTTTAATTTTTTTATTTCGAAGAAGCATTTCTCCAATTCCTAAAAAAATATAAGCCTTCGAGAGAAAATGAGGGCATCCATCAAGGGAATTATCAATTATATATTGTGCTTCTTTAAATCCTTTTTCAAAAGCATCTTCATATTTTCCAAGCCGACAATAAATTTTTCCAAGATCAACTTTGATTCTTACAATTTCAGGAGAAATTTTTTCACTTTTATGATGGAGTGATTTATGAAATAGATGAGAAGCTTTAAATTTGTCCAATGCAATAAGAGCATATTTTATACCTTCGTAAGTCTCGACTCTATTTAAATATCTTTTTGCATAGAGCCATGCGAGGTGTCTATAAATATTTGCTTCTATATTTCTTTTTGTCATTGAACATGTGATCTCAGAAGCTTTTTTTAAGGCCTCAAGAAAGAATTCTTTCGATCTCTCAAAATCATTTTTCTGAGCATAGGCTGTTCCTAATATTTTTAAATTTAAGACAGTTAAGATTTTAGAATCTGGGTTATTTTTACATAACTTAAGACTTTCTTCGCAATATCTTATGCTTTCATTGATATTTCCAAGCTTTACACAAACTTTTCCGAGGTCTTTAAAAAGAGTGGCCATTTTATTATTTGAAATAAGATGACTTCTTTCGTTGATGTTAATGAGTTTTGTAAAATATTCATAAGCAAGAAGGTAATTTTCTGAACAGTTTTGATAAGCATATCCGAGCATAAGGAATAAATCTTGTTCTCTTTTTTCTTTAAAATCTAAAGGAAGTGTCATATTTTTTAGATTTTTTTCAAATGCTTCTAAGTGGTTAATAAGTTTCATCACATAATAACAATTTTTATTTAAATAAAAATCCTGAAATAAAATCATTGAAGATATAATCTTTCTGATTAAATCTTGTTTTTCTTCAGTACTCAAAAGATCCCTGAGGAAAGATAAGCTAATTTTTTGGGTGCTTCGATGAAGAAAAAGGGAGGAGACTTTTTTTCGATCAATTCCAATGAGTTCATTTATAATAAGAGAATATTTTCTAAGATTATAAATAAAATTTTCAACAATTGAGGCATCTTTAAAAAATTCTAAAAGTTCTTTTGGAATATCTTGCGAATCCACAAGGCAAATAAAGAAGAGAAGAGCTTTAAAATGAGGATTTTCTTTAATAACTTTTTCAAGTGCTAGGGTGATAATTCCGTAACGTGTTTTTGCATAATTATTCATTTCAATCATGAGGTGTTCTTGAAGTTTTTCAAAATCTTTCCCAGAAACTTCAATTCTTTCTAAATAATCTTCATAACGAAGGGTTGAATTTTTAATATAATAGGCTGCCATAGAAATATCGAGCGGAAAGGGAGGAAGATGCTCTAAGAAGGAAAGAGTCTTTGTTTTATCTTCAGATGAAAGTTTCTGATCCCCATATAAGATAATCGTAAAAAGCTTTAGAGCTTCTTCTTTGTTGAGCTCTCCGACTTCAACAATATTTTCTGGCCCAATATAAGAAGATTGTTTTATATTACTATCACATGTCGTTATAATAACATGTCCATTTCCCCAGTTTTTCTTATTTTCTGGTAAGAAATCTTTAATTTCTGAAAAAATAACAATATTATCAAAAATCAGAAGCCAATTTTTATTTTTTTTCAGAAGATTCTTGACGAAATTAATAATTTGTTTTTGGCGTTCTTCACGATCTTCTATCTTTTTAATAAAATTAAATTCATTCCTTTTTTCTTCAGTTTGGGCAAGATGTTCTCCTAATTCTTTAAAAGAATTTATAACACTATTTTTTGTTTCAGCATTAATTTCCCATATGATAGCAGCATTATAATTTAGGCTAAATTGACGAACAAGAGTTGTTTTTCCAACGCCACCAATACCAACAACTCCCAAAATTGGAACTCTTTCATCTCCTTTTTCTTTTTTAAGTTTGACATCAATCTCCTCGATCAGTAATGGACGTTTTAATAATACCTCATTGATTGGAATTCTAAGGTCAGAGATGACTGAGGGGGAAGAGTCATTTTTTTCAAATAAATAAACGATGAAAAAGAGAGGAGAGATTATACATAAACATAAAATTCCTAAATTTTTAAGAACAGTAAATTTAGAAGCATCTCTTTTTACATTTTTATCTTTTTGAACCGTTTTAGGCGTATCTGAAATATTTTTAAGTAATGGAGAATGATTCGAAGAGCTGGTGAGTTCTTGATATCTTTGATAAAAAGTTGAAAAGCTGTCGTCTATCTTAAGAGTGGGCAATAATTTTTTCAAAAGTTGGATGAAAAGAAAATTGTAATCGAAATCTTCTAAAGAGTTTATTAAATCTACCTTAATATTGTTTTCTGTCTTTTCTATTGGACTTGCATTCGATAATAAACAAAATGATATATTTCTAGGAGAGGACGCGTTTGTCTTATTTTTTGATGAGAAATGAGGTATTAAATTTGGATTGCCAATATAAATAACGTGCTCGGTTTTTGAAAAAGCTGTCTTTTTTAAGAGAAGATCAATTGATTTTTGATCCTTCATACTTTCTAAGTGTGTTTTAAATCCTGATTGAGTTAGATCTATTTCTAAATCTTTTGCTAAAAAAAGCTCTTCTTTTGATTGTTTTTCATAAATGATAAGACAATTGATATTTTTGTTGATGAGCTGATTTGAGATTTGCTTTAAACTACTCTTAAATGCTTGCTGAATTAATAAATTCAAATAATATTTTTGCATTAAAGAAAGCATGCCGGACTTTTCAATAAAATGAATAATATCTTCTCGAGATGTAAAATTTAATTTTGAAAGAATATTATAAGTATGTGCTTCCACTGTTCTTGCAGAAATAGAAAGTAAATAGGCAATTCTTTTAACCGATTTCCCGCTTAAAATACAGGCAATAATATCAATTTCTCTGCGCGTGAACTTTGTTTCGCCAATGATTTTTAAGTTTTCTGTGTAGAGTGAATCTAAATTATTTTCTTTATGGGCCATGAGAAGAACATATTGTTTCTTTAGAAAAAATTGTCTTATAAGAAAATAAGACCGCGGTGATTTTTAAAGTGGAAGCGATGGATGAATTTTTAAGAAAGCCTAGAGTAGATTCTAATTAAATATTTTGTATATCACATATAAAAATCTGCTGATTTTTTAGCATATTTTAGAGATAAAAGAAATAGATTTTTTGAAGCGTAGGATAAGTGTTGAGACTATTTATCAAATTTATCAAAAGCTGAAGGGAATAAGGTTTTAAAAGATATTAAGAAAGGATTTATTCATTTGCACAAGGAAGTATTGCAAGATGGGGTATATTTCTTTGTACAATTCCATGTGAAAAATTGATTTCTCGAAGGATTCCAATAAGCCCTATATAAGCCCCTTCGGCGCATGCAGGCTTATTTTTTTCAAGTAGAGAATTTAAATTTGTATTATGCCCTCGCATGATCATGGAAAGTGCTTCAAGAAGAGGAGTTAGTTGCTCTTTATAGGCTGTTATATAACTTTTTATGAAGCCTTTCAGATAAGCATATTGGCTCTTGTGATACTTATCATCACTCTCTCCTTTTAAGTGAGAGACAAAATACAAAGTCAGTTTATTTTTTTCGGAATCAAATCTTAAAGTTTCTTCAATGGTTTCAAAATTAACATAAAACCCGTGTTGAAAACTATGCTGGAATGCTTGCCAAGCACGTGAATGTTTATAAAATTGCTCAATAAGCCAATTTTTTGCATATTCGTGTGGATCTAGATTTAAGGGTCCCAGAGCTGTTAAGAGGGTATAGCTTAAGCAAAAAAATTGTCTGATATTAGGAAGTGTCTCCAATCTATAATTTTTATAATTTTGTGGCATAGAGATACCATGCCTTGGAATATGATGTGTCGTTTTCTCTCCAAGAAGTTTATCCACCATTTTTTTGGAATGAGAAGAGATATCCCTCAGAGTTTGAAGGGTTTCTGAATCTTCTTTGTCTGATAAAAGGCTTAAGCTCAGAAAGGCATTTGTGAGTGTAAATCGATCTGAAGGAGAAAGTTTTGGATTTTTTAAGAGTAAGATTATGATAGGATCTATTTCTTTTAAATGAATTCGGAAAATTTCATTTTCTGCCCCGGCTTGAGGCAAGTTTTGAGCCATAATTTCTCTTGTTGTGTCAGACATAAGAAGATTTTGAAATGCTTCTTTAATGGCGTTACGTTCTGACATAAGGGCTTCTTGTCCTGTAATATCAATATTCCCTCTTTCCTGTGGAGTTCTCATGTTTAAGTATTCGTAGGTATAGTTAAAAATGTTGTTCACAGTAAGTAAGCCAGATTGTCGAGCTTGCGAAAGATGTTCTAAAGTCTGTCTTGTGCGTTCGACGCGTTGCTCTGTGGGAATTCTTTTTAAAACATGAATGATTTGTTCAAAATCATGAAGGGTAAATGCTGATGTAATAAGTCTTAAAGCAGTATCTATAATGAACAGTCTTTCTGCAGGAGGGATATCTTGTACAATTCTGAAAATTGGAGCTTGAATATGATCATTTATGTCAATTTCTCCAAACTCTGGAATACTCACATTTTGCAATTGTATTATTAAGGGCAAGTGTATAGATTTACTAAGATAATGTGTGAAGTAGGTGACACTTTTTCTATCTTTTTCAGGAATTAAAGAAATTATATCAATTATAAATGAATAAAGGCTTATATGGGTAAAAGGATAATAAAGCTCAAAATCACAAGTTGTACCTGTATAGAGTGTTTTATATTCAGGAAAAAATTTCTCAGCTAAGAACTCTGGTGTTGAATGCCCTAAAGAAGAAGGAGAGGATTCTCCTAAAACCTCATGAAATGTTTCCATTCCATAAGAAGCATTCAAAAGTAAGAAGGTAAATATAAGAAAAGTTATTTTATAAAAAGACGTTTATTTCTCCATGTATCTTCTGTGAAAGATTTCCGGAGATATTTATGAATGATAAAAAGTTTACTTTTTGAGTGTGAAAAAAAACCTATAAGGAAAACTTTATAGAAAAATACTTAGGGCGTGTCATCAATTAAATTGACAAAGAAGGAGAAAGAAGAGACATTGAGG
>JAFEBT010000059.1 GCA_018242545.1 Pseudomonadota bacterium | reverse complement strand
GAAGTTGCATCCCCTCAATCTTCCTTTTTCTTTTTACTTACGCAGTAGGTCTATTGTTTGAAGACTGCATGCTTTCTTTTCTAGTCGATGCTCCTTAAGAATACTCTTACTTTTTCTTTTAGCTTACCCTAGCTTTCTTTTTTTTATCCCTAAAACTTAAGCCTAACCTCCTTGCCTATTTGTTTTTTCTCTCAGTATAATGTAAGATCTTATAAAGAAAGTTAATTTTTTATGAAAGAGGGGCAAAATGAAAAAGCTATTAATTTTTTTAAGTGCATTCCTTACGCTCATTGTTGTCTTAGCATTTATTATTCCACCTTTTATATCTCTTGATAAATTTAAAAAAACAATTGAAACATCCTATCAAGAAGCCACAGGGCAAACACTTCAGCTTAAAGGCCCTCTTACATTTTCGATTCTTCCAAAGCCACAAGCCTCCCTTCACGAACTTGTTGTTCTCTCCAAACAAGACACGCCCGATCTTCCTTTAGCTACCATAAAAAAGGTTAGCGTAAAAATTTCTCTCCTGAGCTTACTGCATGGAAAACTTGCTCTCTCAAACATTTTGGCTGAAAGTCCGATCTTAAATCTTAAAAAAGACGCTTCAGGAAAAGGAAATTGGGAAATTACACCCCCTTCTCCAAAGCCTGAAAATTCAAACCCCTCTTCTAATTCATCGCCTTCTTCCTCTCTAAAATTTCCGATCGAAATTGATGACATTACCATTCATAACGGGAATGTGACTTACAAAAATCAAGACCAATCCCTTTCTTTTGAAAATATCGATTTAAAGGTGGGATTAACATATGCCCATGAAAAAGATCTTCTTCTTAAGGGGGTTGACTTTGATCTTTCTACCCTTCTTTTAAATGAAAAACTTACCGTTAATGGAAATCTTGATAATCTTGATCAAAAAACCGCCCTCTTTTCAGCCCAGCTTAATTTTTATGATGAAAAGCTCCTTTTAAACGGTAATTTTTCTATAGAAGATCTCATTTTTTCTATGAAAGCCACTATTAAAGGATCTCTTTCTAAATCACGTCTTTTGTCGAAAATTCAACCCCTTTTAAAATCAAAGGAAGACTCTTATGAACTTGAAGCCACCTTGCAAGGAAGCTCTGAAGCAATTTCCATGCAGTCTCTTTCTGTCGTCCTCGGGAGCTTAAAAGGCGCTGGAAATGGAAATTTTGATCTTCAAAAAGGACGCGCAGATCTTGATCTCATTCTAAATCCTGGAAACGTATCCTTAAAAGTATTAAATCAAAATTCTGACGGTAAAATATTACCAACTTTGCAAATTTTTTCTAAGGACTTAAAACCCCTTCTTGATGTTCTAAATATTGAAACCGAAAAGCTGTCTCCTACTCTTTTTGAAAATTTCTCTCTTACAACCTCTTTGGATAGCCAAGAAAAGGGAACAGCCTTAAAAGATTTAAATCTTAAAATAGGAAAATCGAGCCTTACAGGAAATATTATATTTTCAACAGACGACAAACGCTCTCACGTTTCTTATGCTTTTTCCGCGTCAAATCTTGGATCCTTAAAAGATCTCGCTTCTTTTAAAACTGTCTTGGACATTCTCGGAGAGACGTTTAAAATCACGGGAGAAAGCTCCTGGGAAGGAGAGACTTATACAACAGATACACTTCTTTCAACACCACATTTGGCAACAAAACTTGAAGGAAAATTCTCACTTAATAAAAATATTGATATGACGCTGGTAAATGTTGGAAAAAATTTCAGCAATCTCTTAAATATACCCGATTCTAAGTTAGGAGCCTATAAGATTACGTTGACACTCCAAGGAGATCCCTCCCAAACGGTTTCTCTTAAAATACTTCCTTCCTATTTAACCATAGACCAAAAAAAGACACCCTTTAAGGGTGAGGCGAGTCTAACATCTCTTCAATCTATGCCTAAAGTTAAAGGAAATCTTATCGTTGAAAAACTTGATCTTAATTCTTTTTTAAGCTCTTCCAAAAGCAAAGAGCCCTCAATACCCTCTCATCCCTCTTCCCATAAAAAGAAGCACCCGCACCCTCAGAAAACAACTTCTCATTCTCCTCATGAAATATGGCCTCATACACCGTTAAATTTAAGCTTTTTAAATCTATTTGAGGGTGAATTTGATATCTCATTAAACAAAGTTATGCTAGATGCCTTTGTTTTTGAGCATATTTTAGCACATCTGCAATTGGAAAAAGGGGTACTAACCTTAACCCAAGCAACTGGAAAAGGACTTGGAGGAGAACTTCAGGTTACGGCCTCGGTTTCAGCACAAAAAAACCATCCTATTACATGTAAAGGTTCTCTTAAAGATATCAAACTTAAAGACTTTGATTTTAAAAAAGGAGATATAATGCTTGTAGGAGGCATACTTAATCTTCTTGTAGACCTTACATCGCATGGCGAGAGCATCTCTGATTATATTGAAAGCTTAAATGGCGATTTAAAAATCCATGTAAAAGAAGGAAAAATAAGTGGGTTTGATCTTAAAAAAGCTGTTTCTGCCCTTAATAATGCGACAAATGTTCAAGGATTTCTTAAACTTCTTGACCTTTCCTTTTCTGAAGGACAAACAGCATTTGATCATCTTGATACAATACTTTCTCTTCAAAAAGGAATTGCTACTTTAAAAACATGTTCTTTAACATCTGATGTTGGGAGCCTAAGTGCAACTGGCTTTATTGACTTGCCACATTATTCTGTTGATATTATTGGAAAGGCTCAACTTAATGTTAAAAATCTTCCTCCTTTTAACGTTAAAATCACAGGTCCGATTGATAATCCAAATCAAGAGCTTGATACACGCGGACTTCAAAATTATCTTCTTACCCATGCTGTGGGAAGCATTGTAAATACTATTATTGAAGCACCAGAGACAGCTGTAAATACAGTTCTTAAAGCTCCTGAAGAAGCCTTTGGAGTTGTACAAAGCATTTTAGGGACAAAAGACAAATCTTCTTCTTCAAAAACACCTTCCAAACACAAAAAAGGCACTCAAGAAAAAACCTCTTCTCAATCAACATCTTCTGAGAATCCGGTTGGCGATATTGTCCAAGGAGGCCTTAAACTTCTTGGTCTTTAAATCTCATATATCTTTAAAAGATTGTAAAACTTGTCTATGATCACGCGCTGGCAAAATTTTTAAGCATAATATTTAATATTCATAATATTTAATATTAATGTATTTCAAGAAGAGGTTTTTAATGATCCTTCCTTTTTTCTTCAGCTGAAACCTTCTCGTCATATGTTTTGTTTATTTTCTGACCGAAGCTTTTTGGGATCATGCCCCGCACTTGTCAATAGGGTATTTAAAGCTTTCGTTTGGTATAAAAGCTCTCTCTCATTTTTTTCCAAGCATTCAAGAATTACGAGAATGTTCTCGTAGCTGCTCATGGTCGCTTTTCGGGCTTCATCAGATCGTATCTGTTCTTCACGATTAATAAGATTTTGTCCAACCATAATTAAGGGAAGCAGAATTAACGTTACAATATTAATAATGAGGAGAAGAAGGGGAAAAGGATAAGGATCTTCATAGGTTTCAGAGCCAATAATCATCCAAAAAAGAATAAAGATGATAGCCCCATAGACGACCGCCATTGTTCCGAGGTGTTGCGTAATAAAAAGTGCTATACGATCATTAAGAGAAAGTTGGTCATGATTATTTTGCATATTTTTTTCAATTTTTTTTGTTTTCATCAAAAACCTCCCAAGCCATTGATTATCCTCATGGATATTTTTAGGCCTTATTATTATTCTTTTAACTAAAATTTCCCTATTGGAAATTTATCACTTCCATAAGTATGGCGAATTACATCCTTCAAGGAAAGCTATTTTTATATCCTTAATTATTTTTTAAAAATATTTTTATGTTTTATGAATGTAATATTTATCAAAATCAAACATTTTCAAAAAACAAAATTTTTAAAAATTCTAGGCTAGATATAGAAATATATAAAATGCCTATAGAGTTGAATCCTTTTATTTCCTTTAGGTTTTAAACTTTCTTATGATGATACTTTATTATAAAGCTAAATTTTTTGCAAATTGCGCATTTTCTTGAATAAAGGAAAATCTTTTCTCAGCTTCTTTTCCCATCAAATCATTGACAAACTCTCTTAGAAAAGAATCTGACTCTTTCAACATAACACGCTCAAGCCTTCTCTTTCTAGGATCCATCGTTGTTTCTTTAAGCTGTGCTGCTGACATTTCTCCAAGTCCTTTAAAACGGCTCATTTCAAATTTTGAAATTTTTTTCTCATATCGTTTTATAATGGCATTTTTTTCCTTTTCATCTTTTGCATAAAAAATATCTTTTCCAAAGACCATACGATAAAGAGGAGGGCAGGCTAGATAAAGGCGCCCAGAGGTAACAAGATCAGGCATTTTTTCAAAAAAGAAAGTCATTAAAAGAGCCGCGATATGTGCCCCATCCACATCAGCATCCGTCATAATAATGATCCGATCGTATCTGAGTTCTTTTTCTTTAAAATGACTCCCAAAGCCACATCCCAGGGCCAAAGATAAATTCATAAGCTCTTGATTGGCCTCTGCTTTATCAAGTGTTGCATTGGCAACGTTTAAAATTTTTCCGCGTAGCGGTAAAATCGCTTGTGTATCGCGATCACGGGCTTGCTTAGCTGATCCCCCTGCAGAATCTCCTTCTACCAAAAAAAGTTCTGTTCCTTTCCGTCCTGTGGCTCGGCAATCGGCAAGTTTTCCAGGTAAACGTAAACGGCGCGTTGCGGTTTTTCTTTCAAGCTCCTTTTGGCTTTTTTGTGACAATCTTTCTTCCATCAATTCTTCAACATAGCTTAAAAGATTTTGAGCTTCTTCTTTGTGGTCTAAAAGCCATTGTTCAAATTGATTTTTAATCAAAATTTCAAGGGGCCGCAGCAGATCTGAATTAACAAGTTTCTCTTTTGTTTGGCCTTGAAACTGCGGATTTCTTATAAAAATGGAAAGAATGCCCTTCATTGATTTGAAAAGATCCTCGGGCGCCACATCAGAAAACTTTTTAAATCCCATTCTCTCCGCTACAGATCGAAAAGCTTTCAAAATCCCAGCCTTAAATCCTTGCTCATGAACCCCTCCTTGCGGCGTTGGAATCGTATTACAATAAGACATAAGTCCAGAAAGTTTTTCTTCTGATGAGACGTCAGATTCTTCCAAGGACCATGAAAGGGACCATTCGATGTGTCCTTTTTCATGAGATAAGGCACCTTCTCCACTAAAAAGAAGATTACATACCCTTGATGTTTCCTTTAAATAAAAATTAACAAAATCAGAAAGCCCTCCTGGAAAGAAAAAGCGTTCTTCTTTTGGAATTTTATTTTTTTGAGAATAGATTTTTAATTCTTGACCTTCATCTTCTTCAAGAGATAAATCTTTTTCCTTTATCTCCATCGACCAAAAAATTTGAACACCCTTATGAAGAAAAGCTTTTGATCGAACACGTTGGTAAAGAAAGACAGGGTCAAAATGAGCATCTTCCCCAAAAATTTCTGGGTCTGGATGAAATATAATCTTTGTGCCATGCCCTCTTTGTTTTCCTTCTTCTTTCACAAGTGGCCCTTGAGGGATACCACGCTGATAACTTTGTTTATAAAGATGTCCCTCCCGCACCACTTGAACCTCTAGAAAATCAGAAAGAGCATTCACGACAGATAAACCAACCCCATGAAGACCGCCTGATATTTCATAGGCCCCTTCTTTAAATTTTCCACCACTATGAAGCGTTGTTAAAATAACTTCCAAAGCAGATTTATCTTTAAATTTAGGATGAGGATCTATGGGAATGCCACGTCCATTATCTGAAATAGAAATAAACCCATTTTCATATAAATGAACTCTGATTTCTGTTGCAAACCCTCCCACAACTTCATCCATGGAATTATCAAGAATCTCCGCAACTAAATGATGTAAAGCTTGCGTATCCGTCCCTCCAATATACATTCCAGGACGAAGCCGGACTGGCTCAAGCCCTTCTAATACTTCAATATCTTGAGCTGTATAGGTATTATTGTCCTTATTTTTTTTAAAATTTGAGCCGAAGGGTGTCTGAGGGGTAAAAAGATCATTCATTGTGAGATTAGGTTCTTTTATGTTAAAATAAAGTTGTTTATCTAAGGTTTAAAGCTCTTCATCCTAAGAGGATTTTTTATCATGTCAGAATTTACCCCAAAACTACAAGACCTCGCAATAAAAACAATTGCCATGCCCAAAGATACTAATCCTTTTGGCGATATTTTTGGAGGATGGCTGGTTTCTCAAATGGATCTTGCAGGTTCTCTTGTTGCACGTAAATACTCTAAAAAAAGGGTTGCGACAGTCGCCATTGACCAAATGAGCTTTCAAAAACCCGTTAAAGTTGGAGATGAAGTAAGTTGTTATGCCCGTATTGAGCGTTTTGGTCATACCTCAATGACCCTTCATATAGAAGCTTGGGTTACTTCTCCTCTTTTAAAAGATACCCATAAAGTAACAGAAGGAACATTTGTTTTTGTTGCCCTCGATGATCAAGGGCATCCCGCTCCCATCCAAGATTCTTAAATTACAAAAGTTCAAGTTCAACAAGATTTTTATAAAGAGGATTGGAAGCCATTAAAGAAGCATGATCTCCGACTCCTGCAATTCTCCCCTCTTGATTAATAACCACAATTCGATCCGCTTTCTTAACCGTTGCAAGACGATGCGCAATAATAATAGATGTTCGTCCTTTCATCGTATTTTCCATCGCTTTTTGAATCATTCTTTCATTGAGAGAATCAAGGGCAGACGTTGCTTCATCCAGAAGGAGAAGAGACGCATCTTTTAAAAAAGAACGAGCAAGCGCTATTCTTTGACGCTGTCCTCCTGAAAGACTCCCTCCTTTTTCACCGATTGAGGCCTCCATTTTACCTGGCAAACGCTCAACAAATTCAAATGCTTGTGCAGTTTTTAAAGCCTCTTCAATTTCTTCTTCTGTTGCGATTAGGTTTCCAAAACGGACATTTTCTTGAACCGTTTCTGTAAAAAGAAACGTTTCTTGTGAAACCCAAGATATATTTTGGCGAAGCTCTGAAAGACTAAGATGCTTTAAATTAACACCTTGAAAAAATAAGTTTCCTGAGAGAGGATCAAAAAATCTCAAAATAAGAGAAAAAAGCGTACTTTTTCCTGCGCCTGAAGGACCCACAAAAGCAATATGTTCTCCTTTATAAATATCAAGCGTAAATTCATGGATAACAACATCTTCTAACCGAGAAGGATATGCAAATGAAACATCTTGAAAGGAAAAAAAAGGAAGTGTGTTTTTCTCTTCTCGGGGAGAAGTTCTTTTCTCTAAAGGAATGAGAAGTTCAGGATTTTTAAGTTCTTCTAAAGTTGAACGTGTATTTAGAAGCTCTAAGATACGAGAAAGAGCCCCTGCCGCTCTTTGCAAATCTCCTGTAATTTCGCTTATCGCCCCTGCTGCACCTCCAACCAAAAGAGCATAAAATAGAAAAGAGGTTAAATCTCCTGCTGAGAAGATGCCTTTTTTAACATCAAGTCCTCCGATTCCTACAACGATACAAAGACATCCAAAAATAAGCATCATAACCATCATTGTAAGCACAGAACGCGCTTTGACTTGTAAAACAGCCTTTTGAAAATAATTCTCAATTAAATTTTTAAAGTTTTGGGTTTCATAATCTTCGCGTACAAAAGATTGAACTGTTTTTATCCCTTCGAATATTTCTTCGCTGAAAGCACCTAATTTCCCGATGCGTTCCTGAGCTCCTTGTGACAGCACTTTGACACGCTTTCCGTAAATTATAATCGGAATCAGCACGATCGGGAGCATAATTGCTAAATATAAAGTTAGTTTAGGGCTGGTAATAAACAAAAGAAGCAACCCACCAAAAAGTAAAAATGCATTTCTTAAAGCGATGGCAACAGAAGTTCCAATAATTATTTGAATGAGCGTTGTATCTGTTAGAAGACGAGACATCAAATCTCCAACCCCACGTTCCTCAAAAAAAGAGGGGTTTAAAGATAAAAGATGATTAAAGGTTTTAGATCGGATATCTGCAACAACACGTTCTCCAAGCCATGCAAGATAATAAACACGACAAAAACTGGCCACCGAAAGGACGATAATAAGTAAAAACATCAATCCCATTGCCTCATAAAGAGAGATAAATCCTTCCTTACCAAATCCTTGATCTATAAATACTTTAATTCCTTGGCCCAATCCCAAGACAGCAAGAGAGGCCATGAGAATTGCAAGAATTGATTTACAGACTACCCATTTATAAGGAGATAAATATGTTAATAATAACTTTAACGTTCCAAGAGAATGATTTTTTGATGCTGTATTTGTTGTAAGAGACTCAGCATAATTAGATTGACGAAACATGTTAAAAGCTCCTTTATATATTATTTTATTTTTACCATCTCACAAAAAAGATTCCAAAGACTTTCAAGCGTTGGTTTTTGAGCCGCATAAATTCCTGTATATTTTTCTTTAAGGCTCCCGTGAGAGAGTATTTGAGCAATTTTTGAACTGAGACAAAAAACTCTTAAATTTCCTTCTCCTTTTTCTATCTTTAAGGCTTTAAAATTTTTCATAAAAGCTTCTGCGCCGCGTTGTGAAAAAAGAAACACATCTGTAATTTTTTTATCTTTAAACCCCTCAATGACCTCTTCATTAAAAGATTTTTTTAAAAAAGCTTCATAGACTATTTTTTCTTGAACCTTAAGTCCTTCCTTCTTTAGTTCTTTTTTAAGATCTTTTTGAATATGCTTTCCCCGCACATAAAGTAAAGTCCCTTTTAATAAATTTTTCTCTCTCAAAAGAAGGTTTTTTAAATCTTCAGCAGAGCCTTCCGCCGAAAAAATTGTTTTAAATCCCATTTTTGAAGCCATCTCAAAGGTTTTTTTCCCAACAGTATAAAGAGGCAAATTAAGGGGAATTCCTTCTTTTAAAGAAGCAAGAGCATGTTGACTTGTGACACAAATTCCTTGATATCCGTTAAAATCTTCCTCTTTTAAAAGAGCATACGGCTTTATAATTAAAAGAGGATCATAAAAAAAGTTTATTTTTAGAGCGCTGTTATTACATTGAAAAATCTCAAATTGCTCTTTTTGAAAAGAGGTCTGTGTCCATAAGATCCCGAGTGTCATCTTTAAGCCTCTTTTTTTAAGAATTAACCTTGCACTTTTTCTTAAATCCAGAATATTATTAAAAAAAGGATTCATCTTTTAAATTTCAAAAAATCTTTTATGCCCTCACACATAAGACTTCTTTCATGACCTCTTTGTCTTCTAAAAATTCTGCTTATCCCCGCATTATTAATGAAATGGATCTTTCTGAAAAGGAAAAAAACTTTTCAGATACCCTCCCTGTTCTAGAAGGAACTTTGGGACCTCATGCCCTTGATGTTCAAAGCCTTTATTCAAAAGAAGGTCTTTTTACGTTCGATCCAGGCTATTTCTCCACAGCAAGTTGTTCATCTGCCATTACATATATTGATGGTGATAAAGGAATTCTTCTTTATAGAGGGTACCCCATTGAAGAACTTGCGTGTCAAAGTGATTTTTTAGAAACAGCGTATCTGCTTTTAAAAGGGGAACTTCCGAATTCTGCTCAAAAGGAAGCTTTCAATCAAGACATTAAACGCCATAGTATGGTCCATGAACAGCTTACCTTTTTTTACCGAGGTTTTCGAAGAGACGCGCACCCCATGGCGATCATGGTGGGTGTTGTGGGCGCCCTGTCAGCTTTCTATCACGATAGTTTGGACATCCAGGATGAAGATCAGCGTCTTATAGCTTCACTAAGGCTCATTGCAAAAATGCCAACACTTGCAGCAATGGCTTATAAATATTCTATTGGGCAACCTTTTGTGTACCCCAAAAATAAATATTCCTATGCCGAAAATTTTCTCTACATGATGTTTTCTATTCCAACCGAAGAATGGGAGCCCAACCCTCTCTTTTCAAAAGCACTGGATCAAATTCTCATTCTTCATGCAGATCATGAACAGAATGCCTCTACGTCAACGGTAAGACTTGCAAGCTCAAGTGGTGCAAATCCTTTTGCCTGCCTTGCAGCTGGAATTGCAGCTCTTTGGGGACCTGCCCATGGAGGGGCCAATGAAGCTGCTCTCAATATGCTTTATAAAATTGGACACAAGGAAAACATTCCCTCTTTTTTAGAGCATATTAAGAAAAAAGATACAAAAGAACGTCTTATGGGATTTGGACATCGTGTCTATAAAAATTATGATCCCCGTGCACGGATCATAAAAGAAACCTGTCATGAAATTCTTAAAAACTTCAAGGGGCCTTCTGATCCTATTTTTGACCTCGCCCTAGAACTTGAAGAAATTGCACTTAAAGATCCTTATTTTCTTGAAAAAAAGCTTTATCCTAATGTAGATTTCTATTCAGGTATTATTCTAAAAGCGCTGGGGATCCCAACAAGTATGTTTACCGTGCTTTTTGCACTTGCGCGGACAGCAGGTTGGGTTGCTCAATGGAATGAAATGATTTCTGAACCCAATCAAAAAATTGGAAGACCTCGACAAATTTATATCGGGTATCCTCAAAGATCTTTTGTTCCCCTTTCTAAACGTAGCTAACATGCACAAGAGGATTTCATGAAAGACAAAGACACCCCCTCTCCTAAACCGAAAAAAAAGAAAGAACATGCTGAAGGGCTTTTTATTACACCCGATGCTGTTCTTCATAACAATCTTTATTCAACACCAGATCAAAAAACTTTAAATGATAATAAAGGTTCTCTCAAAGATACACTTAAGAAATTTCAATGGCCTTTTTTACTCGCTCTTATTGCGCTTGCTTTGATCCTTTTAATGAGCCTTTCCTAACACTTAAGAAGTTTCAACAACAGTCATGAAAAAACCCTATTCTGAACCCTTGGAGAAAGATAAAAAATACTTTTGGTGCACCTGTGGTGCGTCCCAAAAACTTCCTTTTTGTGATGGCGCCCATAAAGAGCTTGGATTAAAATCTCTTATGTTTGAAGTCCCAAATTCTGGCTCTTTTTTTCTCTGTGGATGTCAGAAAACTAAAACGCCACCTTTTTGTGATGGCTCCCATAAGTCTCTTTAAGTGAAAGTTATCCTATGCCTAGAAATCTCCGTTCCTCATTTTTCAAATCTTTTATAAGCTTAAGTACTCTTTTTCTAGCCTCAAGCTGTTCTGATAACGACAAACCTTATATTCCTCTCATTTGTACACCTGGAATGATTGTGGGAGAATTATCTGAAGGGACGTTTAAGAATGATGCCACACAAACGCCTTTTTCAGCCGCTCTTTCTAATGTTATTGTAAAGTGCTCTGAAGAAGCCTCTCAAGAAGAGGTCATGCTTTATGTTCGGATGCTTATTAAAAGGGCAGCTCCTTCCTCAGAAAATGAAACTTATAAAATTCCTTATTTCGTCGTCCTTTCCAAAGGAAAAACACTCATCTTCAAAGAAAAATTAGAAGCTGAAGTCATCTTTGAAAAAACACAAAAGCGCATCCGACCAACCATTTCGTCAAAAATTAAAATCCCTCTTCAAAAAGGAGAGAATTTTGATGATTATACACTTTATGTCGGCCTTCAAATTACAGAAGAGCAGCTTAATCAAAATTATAAGAAACGAACAGAAACCCCTGAGATTAAAATTATCAAGCGCCCTCTTTCTCTTCAAAAGACATCTTAAGTGAAAAAATAAACAAAACCTTCTTCCTTAATTTCTTCATTTTTAACTCTTAAGAAGATTCTCATGAGTGATTAAAGAAAAAGAAAATTCCTAAATAAAGGAGCAAAATTTTTCTTTCAAAGATGTGAGTTCTACTTAAGTTACTTAAAAGAAAGCTTATAATTCTTTTAAAGATCGTTTCACTTTTCTCCAAGAGTTTGCATAAGAGGGGCATCAAAATTGCTCCCCATATCCGTGTCTTCAAAACTATTATCTCCAGGATAAACAATATCAGGATCAGAACTTTGATTTTCAGGAAACCTCTCGGCGTTAAGATCTTCTTCAGCAATATCTTCTGCCCAACCTTCAGTTCCCATGCCTTCATTAAGATCGACCGTCCAAGATGAATTATCCGATTGATTAATAAGCGGCAAATTCCAAACGGTTGTTTTCCCTTGTGAAACTTTTGGTTGAGCATTGGATTGTTGAGAAGCGTCTGCCAAAATTTTGCCCGTATAACCAAAAGCAAATAGTGAAGCTATGAGTAAAAATTTTTGAATCATTTTAAACCTTTCTTTTAAATATTTTTCACTTTTTAGTATCTCTTTTTTTCTTAAAAAAGGCTATCTTTTGTTTTAAATTAAGCATATCTTTTTATAGAAGAAATCAAAATGGGCGTGTTAGCAGAAAATGTAAACCCCATTAAAACCTTTAAAGAGCTTATTTTCTTTGAGAATCATATAGAAAAAGAGCAATGAAAACTTCTCTATGAATTTCTTTTGAGCACGTCTTAATTAATTATCTTCATGAAGGACAAAAAAATGACCTATTTTAAAAGACTACATATTCTATTTGGGGTTATTTCGGTAATTTCTTCTTTCACCCCCATGACAATGACAGCAGAAGAAAAAAAAGCAGTTCAGGAAGATATAATACTATTTCCATAAATTAAAATAACAAATATACTTTTAAAAAGAAAAGAGA
>JAFEBT010000058.1 GCA_018242545.1 Pseudomonadota bacterium | reverse complement strand
TTTTAACCTTTGCTTCTTCTATTATTTGGTTAAAATGAAAAGTGGACACAACCTAAAAAAACTTAAGGAAGATATAATTTAATATTATTGAGTGGGTGAAGTTGTTTGGGACGGCGTTGTCGTTGTCATGATTGGAGCTGTAATGTCTCCTGTCACAGCTTGTGCTCCCAAAATTCCAGCAAGACCAGGCGTTGGAGCTAAGTCTGATCCTGAGGTGTCTTTTCGTTTTTCCATAAGGGTATCATCCCGTTCATCTCCCTCTGCATTAAGCTCTGCATCTGTCACATCATCATCGCCTTCTGCATGATCTACCGTGTCTAAATAATCATCCACATTATCAGAGGAAGTTGGCGAGAGATTCGTTGGAATAAATGAGGGGGAAGGAAGCCTCGTTCCTCCTATGGTTTGAAGCGTTGTTGTTACAGCTTGGATCTCTTTTACAAGGGCATTATATTCTCTTGCAACAGTCGAGGATGCTTTTTGATTCCATTCTTCTCGATAGGTTTGCGCTTGGGAAACAAGCTCATTGTAGTGGGAAAGTTGCGCTTGAATTTCTGCTTCTAGCGTATTTTTTTGTTGTTGAAGCGTTGTGACAGCATCTTCATCTTGGGCTGCTTGGGTTTGAAGTTGATCAAGGACGGATTGGCTTTGAGAAACATTTTGTTGAAGTTGGGTGACGCGCGCTTTAAGGGAATTTAAATTTGCGGCTGTCGTGGTTGCTGTTTGTTCAGCATTTGTTAGAGCCTGTTCTGCTTGTTGAAGAGCTGTATTTGCGTCTGAAACTTTTTTGGTTTGGGCAATAACAGTGTTCTTAGATTGGGTCAATTTTAGCGTTGCTTGCTGAAGGGTTGCATTTAATGAGCTGAGATGATCACTTTGTTGAGACAAATCAGTTGATTGGGTTTGAGCCTTTGCTTTGGCGAGATCTAATTGTTTTTGATCAGCAAGTAATTGAGGATTGTCAGCGTTATATTGAGATGTCATTTGAACGATATCGTTCTTATCTTGGGAAACCTCTGTGTTCAAAGAAGAAATTGCAGTTGTATCCGATGCGATAGAGCTTGGAAGCGTTCCAAGAGCGCCTACAGAAGAAAGCTCACTCCAGACTTCTTGCGACCATTGAGAAAGAGAAGGATTGGCTGATATTACCGCTTGTTGAGTTGAAGAGAGAGATTGATTGTCTTTGGTGGGCAAAGGGGCAATTGAAGCTTCACTTGCGTTGAAAGCCTTATTAATAGAAGATTGAATAGCAGAAATAGAAGATTGAGAAGACGCAAAAGAAGAAGGAATAGGAGAAGAAGCAGAAGCAGAAGTAATTTGAGCTGATGTGGGAAGCTCTTTAGAAAGAGAGGGAAGATCACCTTCAAATGAGGCAAGTGTATCTCGAAGTCCTTGGGGAAGGTCTTTAAGGCCGGAAACTTGAAGTGCTAGTTCTGCTTGGCCTTTTATGCTTTGAATTTCTGAGACTTGATAATATCGTGCATTTGTAAGGTCGTATGTATTTCCACTATTGTCCCCTTCCCACCATCCCGACCACCCAGCGCCAGTTTGAGGACTTATCCACCAGTAATAGTCACGTGCATTATTGAAAACACTGCTTTGAAGACCTTGCAATTGTGAAATATCAGATTGAAGAGTTGTTTGCGTCGTTTTAACTGTTGAGAGATTTGCTTGAGCCGCTAAGAACGCCTCATAGGCAGGCTGAAAAGATTGTATCGACAGAGGAAGTGCGGGTTTTGAGGTGCTGGAAGATTCAAGAACGCTTAATTCCGAAACTCCTTTTTGGGTCCATTGATAGACGCTTTCTTCATCGGAAATGAGATCTTGTTGAGCCGTGGATATAGCCGTAGCATCTTTTGCAACTATGGCCGAATCAGATTTAATAATGGCTAGGTCGCTTTGTTGTTGCTGTATTTTTGCAGCTGCGAGAAGAGAAGCCTCCTTATGAGAAGAAATATCATCTTCATTAACACTAATTTTATCCTGTTGAAGCTTCTTAAGTGCATTTTGAAGAAGAGAAGCTTGAAAGAGTTGTTGTGTTTTAAGTTGTGAAATAAGAACGTCAGTCTTATTTTTATCTTGCGTGAAAATATTTACTTGAGCTTGCGTACGCTGCATGCCTGCAAAGTCGTAGGTGTACATACCTCCTCCTACTTCATCATTAAGATAATACGAATCCCACCAGTTATGACGAGCTTTCCAAAGCTCAATATCCTTTTGGTAATTTGCTGATTGAATGAGAAATGCTTGAAGTTGAAGAGATGTTTGTGCTTTCTCTACAGAAAGCGTATTTGCGAGAGTTTGTTCTGTTATCATTTTTTCTTGAGCTTCTTCAGCCTGCAAGGCGTAAGATGTCGCAAGTTTTTGAACGTTTGACACAGTTGGATCAGCGATCTTCAAAGCTTTTTGAGCCGCTTCGAGAGCCGCTGTATTTGCTTTAAGGGCAGATTCTAGGCTTTGAAGCTTCTGAGAGGCGGCTTCAGCCTTTTTTTGCGCATCGGATAAATTTTTTGCGATGGATGAAAGGGTTGTTGTATCTTTTGCTAAAGCGCTTTGCGTTGCTTCTTTTTGTTTTTGTTTCTCTTGCAGTTGCGCTGTAAGTTGAGCGATCTGAGCTTTTCTTTGACTGATGTTTCCGGATGAATCTTGCCCGATTTGTGCGGAAAGTTTAGATATTTGTAGCTGGAGAGAGGCGATATTTTTTTGAGTTGTATCAAGGGCATCCTTTGAGGCAGCAATTTGTTGTGAGAGCGTTTGTTTTTGTGTTGTAAGGGCTGCAAAATGTGTGCGTGCCGTATTTTCTTCAGTGGTGGCAGAGGCTAAAAGTTGTCTTCCACGGTCAAGTTCCGTCGTATCAGTTGCCACGGTATTTTTATCTTGAGTAACTGTTGTTGTATCAGTGGCAAGCTTTCCTTTAAGAGAAGTTTCTTGAGAGTTTGTAGAAGTTAAAGTGGATTGATCTTTTTGAACGATCACGTTTTGATCAATTAATTTTTCTTGCGCTGCAATTTCAGTTGTTGAGGCTCTTTCAACGTTAGCATTATCTTTATTTAAGGTGGGAAAAAGGTTAAGTGCTGCTGAGTCAACAACAGGAAGAGAGGGCGTAATTTTTGTACTTGAAGAAGGTGTAGATTTTGCTTTTACAGGTTGGTCAAGAGAAAGAGGCGAAGCGATCTTCGTACTTGAGGAGGTCTTAGACTTTGTCTTTATAGGAAGAGACGCTTCTTTTTTGGAAAGCAGGGGGTTACTCAAGGGCAAGGGTGCAGGAGCTGAAGAGGTAGGTTCTTTCCCAGCAAAAAGAATATGAGAAAGAAAAAAAGACGCTAAAAAGAAGATAGCAAACTTGCCTTCTCTTTTGGAAGAGACTTGAGATATACACGAAATGATAAAGGTTATTTTTTTCTTTATAAGAATCATTTTATGTTAGAAGTTATTATGAACATACCTATGAGGATGCAATGGTTTTTGATATTATACAATAGAAGCTTTGGTTTAAAATACCAAATTTTTTATTAAAAATGCTGAAAAGCCTCTTTTTAGCTCTTTTTTACGATAATTTTTAGAAGATGTTTTATCTTGCTTCTTCTTATATATCTTGGCGTTATGAGTCAGAAAAAGATTTCCGAATAAAGCTTATTTCTTTTTCTACAAAAATGTCACGCTTTTAAAGATCATCATCAAGCATTTCAAAAATCTCTTCGGCTTGATCAAGAGCGAGAAGGGGAAGGTTTGGAAGTGTTGTTCTTCCCATTTTTTTTAAGAGCTTATTGATCATTTCAATTTTCTGAATGATGGCATTGTAGCAGTGTAATGAAGAAAGTGAACCTGTATTATTCCAATGGGATTTAAAAGTTTTTGCTTGCTCAATAAGGGCATCATAATAAGCAATTTGTTTTTGAAGATCTGTTTCTAAGTGAGAAGCAAAAGAGCCGTGATCTGAGAAAGGATTATTTTGGAGAAGGGGAAGGTTCATAGAAGAGTTTTCTGTCTGTTGAGAAAGAGAAGGATTGTATGGAAGAGCTTGTATTTTTTCATGGAATATACAAGAAATGAAAATTCCCAAAATAACAGCGCAAAATCCCCCTAATTTTTGGAGCATTTTTTCAAAAAAAAAAGCATTTTTATGATTAAATTTAAAGTTCATAGGATCCCTGAATTTTATAAGAAAAGCCTTAATAATATGTTGTACCCTAATCTGTTTTTTTAATTTTGAAAAGGAGATTATCTTTTTAAGAAATTGGAGCTAAGTCTTCAATTGTCATTTGAATTTTCTCTCGACCATTCCAACTGTCACGCCGGAATGTGCCAACAAAATGAAACGGATGGTTCTTTGCATCCATAAGCGCGTCACCCAAAGGCGTATTAAAAGCTCGAAAGGCAATTGCATCAAGTTTGATTCCTTCTTCTGATCTCAGGGTGCATCGAACATGTGTATTTTGAATAAGAGAGGTATTTGTAATTCTTAAGCAAGGAACCATAAAGCGTGGTGTCGGATTGCCCATTCCAAAAGGAGCCATTTGTTCTAAAATTTTTAAAAAATCAAGTGTAAGAGCAGCAAGAGACAATTTCCCATCTATATGAAGTGTTGGTTTATAATTTGTTTCTTTAAGCGTTTGAGCAATTTGTTCTGTTAAAAAAGATTCAAATTCTTTTATTTTGCTCTCTTCAATCGTAAATCCAGCGGCCATGGCATGTCCACCGCCATTAATGAGAAGGTTTAAGTCTTTTGCTTGATGAATTAATTTTCCTAAGTTTACAATCGGAAGAGAACGTCCAGAGGCTTTTCCAATTCCATCTTTAAGAGCAATGACACATGCAGGGCGATCATAACGATCTTTAAGGCGCCCTGCAATAATTCCAATAATTCCAGGATGCCAGGTTTCATCTGCGACAATAAGAGCGGCTGGCAGAGGGTTTTCTTTGAGATGCGCCTCAATTTTAAAGAGTGCATCGGAAAGCATCTTATTTTCCATTTCTTGACGCGATTGGTTAAGATGATGGAGTTTTTCAGAAATCATTTGAGCTTCTTTAAGACATTCAGTTGAAAGAAGATGGGCACCAAGAGAAGATTCCCCAACGCGTCCTCCTGCATTAATGCGGGGGCCTAAAATAAACCCTGCATGATATGCTTCAGGGGACTCAGTTATCTTTGCAATATCTGCAAGAGCTTTAAGTCCGATGTTTGTTCTTTTTTTCATGATTTTAAGGCCTTGTGCAACAAATGTTCGATTGAGGCCCGTTAAAGGAACGACATCGGCAACTGTCCCAAGTGCAACAAGGTCTAAAAATTGACGCAAATCAGGTTCCTTTATAAATCGTGTTTCATAGAAATTTTGCTCTCTAAGGCGTCGATTAAGAGCAACAAGGGTTAAAAAACTCACACCTACAGCAGCAAGATTTCCATAATTTTGCTTTATGTGCTCGGATTCGTCAGAACGATTTGGGTTAATAAGTGCATAAGCTAGAGGGAGTTTGAGCTCTGAAATATGATGATCAATGACAATAACATCCATGAGTTTTTCATGGGCATATGACAAAGCTTCAAAAGCTGTTGTTCCTGAATCGAGCGTGAGGATGAGCTTAATCCCATCTTTAAAAAAAGATTCAAAAGCATGTGTGTTCGGTCCATATCCTTCCTTAATCCGATCCGGAATATAAAGACGTACGGACGCTCCTAAAGCATCAAAAAACTTTTTAAAGAGCGCTGATGAGGTTGCGCCATCGACGTCATAATCTCCATAAAGAACAATCGTCTCATTTTTAAGCAGCGCCTTTTCAAGGCGAAGAATGGCTTTTTCCATATCTTTGAAAATAGAAGGATTGGGAAGAGAAGATTTTAGAGTTGGATTTAAGAATTCTTGAGTTTCTTCAGGATTTGAAAACCCTCTACTTGAAAGGAGTCTTGCAATTGTTGGTGGAACATTAAGACGCTGTTCTAAAAAGAGAGAGAGCTTTTCGTCACCTTCTTTGACTTGCCAACGTCGATTCAGAACAGAAAAAATATTATCCATGTGTATAAGACCGTTTTTTAAAAGCTTTAATCATAGTGTGACACGCTTGATCAAAAACACGTGCCATCATTTTATTTAAGATCCATGACTGAAAAGAAAAGTCGATATAAAATTCGACAGAAGTTTCTTGTGGAGCGAGCTCTTTAAGTGACCAACGGGTATAAAGATGTTTAAAAGGAATATTATAAGCAGGTGTTTTTTGAGAGGTATCTCCATAATGAACCTCAACTTTAGAAAAAGGTGTTAAGGAGACGGCTGATCGAAATGTTCCTTTAAAGGAAGAAACGCCAATACAAAGGTCAGCAATCATATGCGTTTCTGATTTTTCAAGAAGTTCTGCTGTTAAACACCAGGGAAGAAATTCAGGATATTTTTCAACATCTGTTATAATCTCATAAAGCGTGAAAGAAGGAAGAGGAATAATTTCAGTATGATGAAGCGTGGGCATTTGATTTGAGAGAGTTCCTGTTTGTATCACAAGTTGAAAACGAAAATTCTTTTAATTTTTTAAAATCTTCATCCGCATGATAAGAGGAACGTGTCAAAGGAGAGGCAGAAACCATCCGGAATCCTTTTCCGCGTGCCATTTGAGCATAAGATTCAAATTCTTCAGGGGGCACAAAACGTTCGACGGGATGATGTTGAGGCGTTGGTTGTAAATATTGTCCGAGTGTTATAAAATCAACAGAAGCAGCTCTTAGATCGTCCATGACTTGATAAAGTTCTTCCCGTGTCTCTCCAAGACCAACCATAAGACCTGATTTTGTGAAAATAGTAGGATCTTGTTCCTTGACACGTGCAAGAAGATGCAGAGAATGAAAATATCGCGCACCTGGACGAATTGTGGCATAAAGCCGTGGAACAGTTTCAAGATTATGATTATAAACATCGGGTTTTGCTGTAGCCACAATTTCAAGAGCCCCTTCTTTTCTTAAAAAATCAGGCGTCAAGACTTCAATTGTTGTGTGAGGAGAAGTTGTACGAATTGCTTTAATCACGTGTGCAAAATGAGAGGCGCCTCCATCCTCAAGATCATCTCTATCCACCGAGGTCACCACAACATGGGAAAGATTTAAAGCTTGAACAGCTGCAGCAACATGTTCTGGTTCGTGAGGATCTAATTGATCTGGTCGGCCCGTTTTAACATTGCAAAAAGCACAGGCGCGTGTACAGGTACTTCCTAGAATCATGACCGTTGCATGCTTTTTACTCCAACATTCTCCAATATTAGGACACGCGGCTTCTTCACACACGGTATTTAATTTAAGATGCCTCATAAGATCTTTTGTCCGATGGTATTCGGCAGATTGGGGAGCTTTAACCCGAATCCAAGAAGGCTTGCTTTGGGAAGATGGAAAAGGGTTTGTCATATATGAATGGCTTGATTAAAAGCTTGTAATGATGATTCATGCATCATTTCAGAAAGTGTAGGATGCGGAAAGATTGTTTCAAAAACATCGGCTTCTGTAGCCTCTAAAGTTCTTGCGAGGGTAAAGCCTTGAATAAGCTCTGTCACTTCTGCACCAATCATATGGGCGCCTAAGAGTTCACCTGTTTTTGAATCAAAGATGGTTTTAATGAATCCTTCTACTTCTCCAAGGGCAAGTGCTTTTCCATTTGCAGAGAAAGGAAAGCGTCCAATATTGATTGAAAAACCGAGAGATTTTGCTTTTTCTTCAGTAAGTCCAACACTTGCAATTTGAGGAATTGAATAAATGCAGCCTGGGATTTTTGTTGGATCAAGAGGATGGACATGCTCCCCTTTAATGTGTTGCACAGCGATTATTCCTTCATGACTTCCCTTATGGGCAAGCCAAGGGGGGCCCGCCACGTCTCCAATGGCATAAATCCCTTTTTCATTGGTTTCGCAAAAAGAATTTGTAAGAATATGACCTTTTTCAAGTGTTATTTTTGTTGTTTCAAGACCAATGTTTTCAGTGTTTGCTTCAATGCCAATGGCAAAAAGAACTTTTTCAGCAGAAATATTTTGAGCCGTTCCCTTTGTCTCAAGGGTAACGGACATAAGATCTTTTTGGGAGATAAAAGATGTAGCCTTTGTGTTTGTTAAGATTTTAATACCTTGTTGGGTGAAGAGTTTAGAGGCTTGCTCAGAGATCTCTCGATCTTCGCTCAGGAGAATACGATCCATCATTTCAACAACCGTGACATCAACGCCAAGAGAATGATAAAAACTTGCAAATTCCATCCCAATCGCACCAGACCCTAAAACAAGAAGAGATTTTGGGAGACTTTTGGGGGTCATGGCTTCTTTAGAAGTCCAAAAGAATTTTGACTCTTTTTCCATATTAATATTTGGAAGAAGGCGGGGACGGGCTCCTGTTGCAAGAATAATATTTGACGCGCTCAGAGAGAGTGTTTTTTCATCCGGTGTTTCAACAAGAATCTCTCGTGGTCCATTGAGTCGGCCATATCCTTTTATTTGCGTTACTTTATTTTTCTTTAAAAGATGGGCAATTCCTTGTGTCAGTTTGAGGGAAATTTGGCGTGATCTTTCAACGGCTTTTGATAGATTAATCGTAGGTATTTCTTTAATTTCGATCCCAAACTCTGAGGCTTTTTTTATTGTTTCAAGGACCTCAGCGGTCTTTAAGAGGGCCTTTGTTGGAATACAGCCCCAATTAAGACAAACACCTCCCAAGGCTTCTTTTTCAATCAAAGCTGTATTTAAGCCGAGTTGTGCAGCTTTGATGGCTGCAACATATCCTCCAGGTCCACCTCCAAGAACGATAAGATCAAAATGAGTCATTTGTATATATTCCTTAAAATTGTAATAAATTACGCTAAAATCAAGACGGGATTTTCGATATAGTTTTTAAGGACTTTTAAAAACTGGGCTGCAACTGCACCATCAACGACACGATGATCAACAGAAAGTGTCAATGTCATAAGTGTGGCAATGGAAAGCGCTCCATTGCGAACAACTGCTTTTTCTTGACCTGTCCCAACAGCTAAGATGCATGCTTGAGGAGGATTAAGAATAGCTGAGAATGATGTTACGCCATACATGCCCATATTTGAAAGACTAAAACTCCCTCCTTGAAATTCAGAAGGAGCAAGTTTTCCAGATTGAGCCTTTTCACGAAGTGTTTTCATTTCTGTCGAGATGTCAAGAATTGATTTGGACTGAGCATTTCGAATAATGGGTGTAATCAGACCTTCTTCAAGAGAAACAGCGACAGAAATGTCTGCCGTTTTATAAAGCCGAAGGGAAGTTTCCATCCAGGAGGCATTGGCCTCAGGAACATCCATCAAAGTTCGAGCACAGGCTTTGATTAACAAGTCATTCACAGAGACTTTGGCGTCTTTAAGTCCATTATTTAACTCTTTTCGAAGGGCTAAAAGCGCATCTAACTCTGCGTCCATGCTCACATAAAAATGAGGAATGGTTTGCTTTGATTCCGTAAGGCGCTTTGCAACAACTTTACGCATGGTTGTTAAGGCCACATCTTCATAGGCTGATTCAAAAGAAGAAGAAGGACGTGGAGATGCCATGGTTTGAGCGGTCTCTTCAATGTCTTTTTTAACAATACGGCCCCGTGGACCAGACCCTTGAATTGTGGAAAGATCAATATTTTTTTCAAAAGCAAGACGCCTTGCAAGAGGACTTGAAAGAATGCGTCCTACGGAAGATGTTGGAGAAGAAGCTTTTTCTTTCGGCTCTAAATTTTGAGAAGAAGGAAGAGAGACTTCTTGAGGTTTTGGATCAGGATTCTTTGCAGAGGCAGAAGATTGATGTGTAAGATTTTCTGCTGTTTCTCCCTCTTCAAGAATCAAACCAATAAGCGTATTGACTTTAACACCCTCTGTGCCGGCTGGAACTATGATTTTTCCAAGGATGCCTTCGTCAATGACTTCAACTTCCATTGTGGCCTTATCGGTTTCAATTTCAGCGAGGACTTCCCCTGATTTAAGAGAATCTCCTTCTTTTTTAAGCCATTTGACAAGATTCCCTTCTGTCATTGTTGGAGAGAGGGCGGGCATAAGGATTTCAATGGTCATTTTGGAATACCTTTAAGCGTTATAGAGAACATTTTTGACAGCTTGAACAATTTCTGCGGCACGTGGGATCGCAAGACGTTCAAGATTGGCAGCATAAGGAAGAGGGACATCTTGAGCTGTGACTCTGAGAACTGGAGCGTCTAAAAAGTCAAACATATGTTCCATAATTTGAGCAGCAACTTCTGAGCCAATGCCAGCATAAGGAAACCCTTCTTCAAGGGTTATGCAGCGATTTGTTTTGCGTACAGAGTCAAAAATTGTTTCTGTATCTAAGGGACGTAATGATCTTAAGTTTATCACTTCAACGTCAATCCCTTCTTTTGCAAGTTCTTCAGCAGCCTCCAATGCATATCCCACCATAATGGAAAATCCAACTAAAGTCACATCTTTTCCAGCGCGTTCAATATGAGCTTTTCCAATTGGAAGAACGAAATCAGAGTTCGAAGGAGGAGCTTCGAAGCGTTGACCATAAAGAAGTTCATTTTCTAAAAAAACAACGGGATTAGGATCTCTGATGGCCGATTTTAAAAGACCTTTAGCATCAATGGCATTATAAGGAGAGACGACCTTGAGTCCTGGACAATGCGCATACCAGCTTGCAAAACATTGAGAATGTTGAGCCCCAACACGTGCGGCGGATCCATTCGGGCCTCGAAAAACGATCGGACATCCCATTTGTCCGCCAGACATATAAAGTGTCTTTGCGGCAGAATTAATAATTTGATCAATGGCTTGCATAGAGAAGTTAAAGGTCATAAACTCCACAATCGGCAAAAGCCCTCCAAAAGCTGCTCCTACGCCAACACCTGCAAATCCAGCTTCCGTGATGGGTGTATCAATGACACGTTTGGATCCAAATTCTTCTAAAAGACCTTGGCTTACTTTATAAGCTCCTTGATATTCGGCAACTTCTTCTCCCATAAGGAAAACATTCGGATTTCGTCGCATTTCTTCTGCCATTGCATCTCGTAGTGCTTCTCGAACAGTCATGGTTTCTATGGTCATATTTGCCTCACACTAAAACATCGGTAAAAAGTTCTTCTATGGACGGCTCTGGGCTTTCCTTTGAGAAGTCAACGGCAATATCCACTTCCTTTTTAACGTCTTTTATAAGGGATTCGAGATGATCTTTATTCCCGCCGCGACGTAGGATTTCAGCTTCAAGAATAGAAAGCGGGTCATGGTGAGATCGGATATCTTCAACTTCTTCTTTTGAGCGATATTTTGCAGGATCAGACATGGAGTGTCCGCGATAACGATAGGTTTTTGCTTCAAGGATAAAAGGTCCTTTGCCTGATCTTACGTGCTCAGCTGCTTCTAGAGCTGCTTCTCGCATTGCAAGGTAATCCATTCCGTCAACACTTTTTCCAGGAATTCCTTGTGCGCTGCCGCGTGTAGAGAGGTCTGTGACTGCTGCATGACGTTCGAGGGACGTACCCATGGCATAAAGATTATTTTCAATAATATAAAGGACAGGGAGTTTCCAAAGGGCTGCCATATTAAAGGCTTCAAACATTTGGCCCTGATTTGAACCACCATCTCCCATATACGTAAAGCAAATACCGTTATCATTTTTATATTGATGTGCGAGAGCAAGCCCCGTTCCAATTGGAACTTGAGCTCCTACGATCCCATGGCCTCCATAAAATTTCTTTTCACGCGAAAACATATGCATAGAGCCCCCTTTTCCTTTGGAGTATCCACCCCTTCGTCCCGTTAATTCGGCCATTACACCACTCGGAGACATATCACAGGCGAGCATATGGCCGTGATCTCGGTAAGAGGTAATAATACTGTCATTGGGCGTTACAGCCTGATGCATGCCGACCACAACGGCTTCTTGCCCAATATAAAGATGGCAAAATCCAGCAATAAGCCCCATTCCATAGAGTTGGCCGGCTTTTTCTTCAAACCGACGAATAAGAAACATGCTTTCGTATGCTTTATAGAGATTCTCTAATGAAGGAGTGGACGGAGAATTTTGAAGGTTTTTTGGGGACACAGGCGATCTCCATTTTAAAAGTAAAAAGATTTTACCATAAGATTATGGAACATATGTTAAATGTTCTCTGTCTCTCCTCTACCCTGAAAATCTTTTTTTGGCAAGATCAGAAGAGATTTGTCTTTCTGTCTTAAAAGAAATTTACTTTGACCCTAAGGTCCTAAAAAAGCTCTAAAAGAAGATGGAGAGGCTATTTAGAGGATTTGCAGTGCATGAATTAGAAGGTGGTTTTGTTCAAATTCTTAATATTTTTTAAATATTGATGATCTTCATCTTGCAAAGCTAAAAAATTAGATGTATGAAAGAGTCGCTGAAAGAAATTTGAGGAGCTTGAACTTTTACGATTGCCTTGTTTTTGGGAAAAATCAAAAGCAAAGCGTTCTCAAATAAGATTAAGCGTTGTTAATAATTATATGTTTTTATTTTTTAACCATGAGGAATGTAAAATGAACTTCGTAAAATTTGCTGCTTTGGCTTTAGTTCTTGCTGCTGGTGTTGCTCCTGTAATGGCTGATCCAGATAAAGCTTCCGATGAACTTGCTGCTGCTGCTTCTGATACAGCTGCTGCTTCTGCTGATCTTGCTGCTGCTGCTGCTGATCAAAAAGCTGCTGCAGATACAAAGTAATTTTAGTTTTTTGTAGCTTTAAGAAAAAGAAGGCTTCGGCCTTCTTTTTTTATTTCTTTTTTTCTTGCTTAAGGGAAAAATTAAAAATAAACTTAGGCAAAGACCTCTGGAATAATAACAAATAAATAGAAAAGGAACGTCATTATGAAATCTGAAACTACGCGGAAAATTTGGCTGCTGGTTCTTGTGGTTACGTCTATGGTGGGAGCTGTTGTTCTCTGGAAAGTATGGCATGTTCCTCATTTTGTTTGGGATTTTTTAGCTTTCATAGGAGCTCTCATGATGGTGATTACAAATGGTTATGAGAATCTAAAAGTTTCAAAAAAAGTACAGATCTTCTATAAATACTTCTTTATTTTTATGAGCATTCAGTTTTTCTTTCTTACACTCTATAATTTTCTGACATGGATGGGTTACATATCAGGTTTTTGATTGTTTAGTGAGAGTTTTCACAAATAAGCAATAAAAAAAGAAAATAAGATAACCCGAACTATGGATAAAAAATAATTAACAGATTGAAAAGATTGAGGTATTTT
>JAFEBT010000057.1 GCA_018242545.1 Pseudomonadota bacterium | reverse complement strand
GCAGATTGAAAGTTTTGTATCATACTCTCGGAAAATAAAAAATGATATTCTTTGTGCCAATTTTTTTAGCCCATTTCTTTAACGTTTGAGAACTCATAGATCTTTTTGGTGGGATCAGACATTTTTGTGTCTATTTTTTAAAGAACATTAAAAAGCTTGCTTAAATCTGCCGGTGTAAGAGATTGTTTTTCTTTGCGAGAAAATTCATGCTCGATTTTTCCATTTTTAAGAAGCAAGGTTCGATCTCCGAATTTTAAAGCATGATCCATATTGTGGGTAATCATAAGCGTTGTTTGCTCAGAATCATGGACTATTTTTTGTGTAAGATTCATGACAAGATCTGCCATTTTAGGATCAAGAGCAGCCGTAATCTCATCAAGAAGAAGGATTTCTGAAGGGTGGAGTGTTGCCATAATTAAGCTTAAAATCTGGCGTTCCCCGCCCGATAAATTGGAAGCCATTTCATGCAGCCGATTTTCAAGATTGATATTCAAGGAAGAAAGTTTTTGATGAAAGAAATTTAAGCGTTGAGAGGTTTTTTGAGGAAGAAGAGTCCTTTTTTGTCCACGCATGTAAGCAAAGCTTAAATTTTCTTCCAAGGTCATTGCATCCATTGTGGCAATGCGTGGGTCTTGAGGAACTTGAGAAATAAGAGAAGATCGCTTATAATTTGGCCACCGATTTATGTTGATATTTTTAAGGAAGATAGATCCTTTTGTCGGCAAAACTTCCCCAGAAATCGTATTAAATAAGGTCGATTTTCCAGCGCCATTTCCTCCAATAATAACAACAAATTCTCCCTTGGAAATTCTTAAATTTAAGTCTTTAAGGACATGTTGTTCAAGGGCTGAGTCTTTCCCTATGGTAACGAAGATGTTTTTTAATTCTAACATATACTTTTCCTCCTTTTAGGAGAGAAAGATGAAAAGAGCATAACGAATACAATAATAAGGCCTGTTATTAAATTAAGGTCTGAGGATTCCAAGCCAAGCCATTCACTATGCAGTGCACACGCAACAATGAACCGGTACACAATTGATCCCAAAATACATGCAAGGGGGCCTATCCACATTGACCTAAAGGGAAGAATTTTTTCTCCAATCATAACAGCTGCGAGACCTATAACAATCGTTCCAAATCCTTGTGAAATATCTGCAAATTTTTGATACTGGCAGAATAAGGCCCCTCCTAAGCCGATAAGACTATTACTGAGAATAAGACCATACATCGTCAGTAAAGAAATACGAACGCCATACATGCGCGCGAGCTTTTTATTTTGTCCAATACTTCGTAAGGCGAGACCAAAGTCCGTCGTCAGTAAATAGCTACAGAG
Organism: Pseudomonadota bacterium; assembly: GCA_018242545.1. Lineage (NCBI taxonomy): Bacteria > Pseudomonadati > Pseudomonadota > Pseudomonadota bacterium. Next base: position 12,168 of record JAFEBT010000057.1, on the reverse strand, counting down.
GGACCAAATTATACAGGCAATTGTGATGAGAGTAAGAACAGGATATTGTGCCAGGATAGTTGAAGCGTGAAACAAAGGTATGTTTGGAGCGCCTCCCATGAGCTTTAGATTTAGAGAATACAGCATAAAGGCCGTTAGTATGCCGGACAGTAAATTTGTTAACCGGCAATATACATAAAGAATGCCTGTTATAAAGCCTGCTACAGCCCCAAGAAAAAGGGCAAAGAGAAGGGCTAAAAGGGGATGTATTCCAGCTTTTAAAAGAACGGCAGAGGCCGCTGCTCCCGACACAAAGCTTCCATCACAGGTAAGATCAGGAAAATCGATAATACGAAAGGTAAGATATATGCCGAGAGCAACAATACCATAAATAAGACCCATCTCAAGGCTTGAAAGTATTTCTGCAGCCGTCATTTTAAGATCTTTCTGAAGAAGATATGATTTTAGCCGCACGTGTTAAAAGAGATTTTTCAATCTTAATATGGGCTTTAGCAGCCGCTTCTAAATTGAAGACAAGATCTGTTTTAGAAGGAAATTCCACAGCTTGGTCTCCCATAGATGCACCCCGAAGTCCGTGTGCAATAAGAAATCCTGTTTGTTTTCCCACTTCATATTGATTTGGGCCAAGGGCTGCTACAGCGCCAAATTGGACGATATCTGTATCACTTACATAGATCGGAATTTCGGTGCTTTCGGCAGCTTTAACAACACTTTGAAAGGCGCTGAGTGCCGTGCTATCATTACTAATGAAGAGAGCATCGACAGTTTGCGCAAGTTTAAGGGCACTTTGATAAACATCGGCTGTCTTGCTGGCTGTTTGTTTAAGAAGTTTAATTCCAAATTGAGGACAAAGTTTTTCCAATTGTTGGACAATGCTGACAGAATTAATCTCTCCTGGGTTATATAAAATTCCGAGTGTCTTAAGGCTTGGTTGCAGCGCCTTAAAAAGTTCTAATTGGGGTTCTAATTTTACAAAATTTGAAACACCAGACGTATTATTAGAAGGATTTTGAAGCGTTTTTACGAGACCTGCCTGGAGAGGGTCTGTCACAGAACTGAACACCAAAGTGACTTTACCTTCTTGGGCATATTTGGCAAATGATTGTGCTGAAAGTGTGCCGACACCGACAACAATATCAGGTGCTTGATTGACAAATTTTTGCGCAATTTGACTTGCAAGAGCGGCGTTTGCTTGTGCTGACTCAACGCGAACTTTTAGGTTTTTTTCAGGGATATATCCTTCTTCTTTGAGAGCATCTAAGATTCCTTCTATTGTTGAATTCAATGCTGGATGTTCTGCAACTTGGCTGATGAGAACTTTTTTAAAAGACTCTGCAAAAAGAGAGGGGGAAATTAGGAGACTTATACTTAGAAAGAGAGAAAATAAAATAGAGTTCATGAGGGGTCTTCCTGATTTAATTTCATAAGAAGCGTTTTATAACCTTGATAAGGTTCTTCCTTTAAAAAGCGCGCAACACGTCCAATCGTTGTGAGACTCGCGCCCGTAAGATTATGGATTTCACGATAAGAAAGATCTTCGCCCTCCAAAAGTTGGCATACTTTCCAGCGTTCTTTAAGCGCAGAAATTTCTTGGGGCGTGCAGAGATCTTTAAAGAAATTTTCCATCTCCTGCGGTGTTTTCAGCATAAGAATAGAGTCAAAAAGATTTTTTAAAGGGCGCAAAAAATGAGAGGTCATAATAATCCTTCTGTGTTAACGTAATATCATGCTAGTACATTAGATCGCTCGTGTCAAGAAATTAAAGCGAGCGTTAAAAAGTTTGTATATGCCCTCTTTTAGAATCCTTTTATCTTATAATGTTGAGTAAATGCTAAATATGAAAAACAAAACAAAAAAAGTCTCGTAAATAAATTCTTTATAAATTTTGTTACCCTCATATATGATTGACTTCGAAAGTAAAAATCCTTTTAATATTCCCACGACAAAGAATTAAGTTCCTCACGACTTTAAAAACAGAAAGACCGGAAAAACAACTTACTTCTTTGCCTTTCACCTTCTCTTTAAGATAAAGAGATTTTTTTAAAATGATACAACTCAAGGAAATATAAATCATGATTAAAAAAACAATACTCTTAAGTGCTTTTTCTGCTCTGATTCTGGGTGGTGCATATATAGCCAATGCTCATAATGATGCGGTACATAATGAAATGCATGAGTTGTCACAAGAAGTAGCTAATGGCAAACGAACCTTCGATGAGGCTTTCGCTAAATTAATGGCAGATCTTAAGGTAGAACTTGAAGAGCATGTCGAAGAAGCAAAAAAAAAATAATTTAGCTTTCTTTTCTAGACTTCTATCTTACGGGAATATTCGTATAACGGATGCTTAAAATTCTTTTACGCAGTTCTTTAATGAAGATTCAATTAGAGGACTGCGTTTAATTCATTAATTAATAATGAAGCTGTTTGGTTAAAAATGCTAGATGACCGAAACAACACGTCCCAAGTCTATTGTCAAAAAGATGCACTTTGTGTTTTTAAAAATATTATAAATTATCTCCCAGTTTTAGAGAAAACATATGCGGCCCTTAAGAGAAATTATAATTTATAACAATTGTTTTAATGTTTAACGCGTAACTTAAAAATTTATTCTTTTCCGTTTTTATGCATTAAGGGCATAGAAACATCTCGTCTTTGACGCCAATTTTCAAGGTAATGAGCTGCCAGAACTTTATCTTTTAGAATAAGAATATTTTCAGCATTTTTTGTGTCAGCATTTTTTGAAAAGTTAAAGCTTCCCGTCAAAACGATATCCTCATCAAAGATCATGATTTTATTGTGGGCAAGCCCACCTTTAATCTTATCAATATAAACTTGAATGCCTGCTTCTATAAGAAGAGGATGCAGGCTACGCTTTGATGTAACTTGTTTCCCATCCAAAATGACATTAACATTTATACCTCTCCTAAAAGCCTTGATAAGAGAATTTGTTATTGGGTAAGACGTCAACACAAAGGCTTGCACAAAAATTGTTTTTTCAGCAGTTTCAATGTAATGGATAATTTTATTAGTACAGTGTTCATGAGGAGAAAAACAGACGTCACAACTTTCATAGGAAGTGATTGTAGTAGGCTGGTAAGAGAAATAATAAATAAGGCAAATCAGCCCAATTGTAATTCCAATAAAAAAAGATTGCTTTTTGGTTAAAAAATTAGAGTTTTTTCTCATTGAGAGGGACTTAAATTTAAAAAAGTTTCTTTAAAAGAGAACATATATCTTCTCTTATATTTCTTCGAAAAATCTTTTATAGAGATCTTAATTTTTGACAACAAGCGTGCGTGCAATATAATCGTGAAGCGCTTGTTTACGCGGCGTGAAGGCAATCATAATATACCCAAGACAAAAAAGAAGCGAAGACAGATAGCTTGCCAAGAGGCGGCCGGTTGCGCGCCAAAAGGAAATTCTTCTTTTTTGGTAGTCTTCGATGCGTAAAGAAAAGAACATCATTCCAGGTGTTGCTTGAAATTTAGAAGATTGGAAAGAAGCAAAATATATCCACCCAAAAAAAAGCCAACTTCCAGAGAAATTTATATTTGTAATATTTGAAAATCCTCCATTTTCTGGAGTGATAGGTTTTCCTAAAACAAAGAAAGTAAAGGCAATACCCATATATAAAATGAAGTTATCAAGAAGCCCTGCAAAGAGACGTTTCCAAAAACCTGCATAATGCATTTTAAACACCTATTTAAGTTAAGAAGTTTAAGATTTTTACGGTTTAGTGACAAGAACAAGCGTTTTTGCAATGTAATCATGAAGTGCTTGTTTGCGTGGTGTGAAAGCAATCATGATATATCCAATGCAGAGGAAGAGAGAAGAAAGATAGCTTGCAAAGAAACGTCCTGTTGCACGCCAAAAAGAAATTTTTTTCTTTTCATAATCTGTAATTTTCATGGAAAGAAGTATCATACCGGGTGTGGCCTGATATTTAGAGGATTCAAAAAAAGAGAAGTAAAGCCATGCAGAAACCAATAGCCAGCCCCAATTTATATGAAGACTCGCAATAAGAAACTCATGGTTGTTGATTATATGAACACAGTGACTCACCCCTCCTTGGCAAGAAAAAACAGGCATTCCTATTAAAGAAAGAAAAGCTCCCATAATTCCATATACCAAGATGTGATCGATAAGTCCTGCTCCAAGTCTGCGCCAAAACCCTGCATAGTTCATTTATATTTCCTTTTGTTCCCTGTTTTTTTTATTTATTTGTTAAAATTCTAGCTTAATTTTGAGGAAAAATATAGAAGAAAATTAAACGCTATAAGAAAAGTAATTTTGGAATTTATAAGAGACAAACATTTATCATTCTTTCCAATTTTTAATCTTTAGATCTGGGATTAAAACGAATTCTTTTACGTTTGAAGTAACAAGGATAAGTTGGTTTACTTTTGCTGTCGCCCCAATGAGAAGATCATAGGCTCCAACAAGTTTCCCAGCTCTTGTGAGATAAGCCCGTAAAGCCCCTGCTAACAGGCTTCCCTTTCTCCAAATGGAAGGATTGTTATCAAGCTTGTTAATTCTTCCCAAATAGGTCTTATTTTAATTTCTTTTTCTTGATGAAGTTTAAGCCCATATTCTATTTCTAATGCTGTTAAAGAAGAAAATGCTAGATCATTTGGCAGGCAACTTTTAAAATGCATAAGAACGTTTGGATCTTTTCTAAAGAAATAACATAAGGTGCATGTATCTAAAAGATATTTCATATGAAAGGATCCTCTTTAGGATCTACGAGATTTTCTCTTAACTCCTGTATCAATGGAAAATCTTCAGCTGGTTTAAAGTCAAAAAATCCTTCTTTCCATTTGGGCTTAGAATGTTGTTTGAACCATGCATTGAGTGCCTCTCTAATAAGAAAGCTTCGGCTTAGGTTATTTGCTTTTATATACTCTTCAAGGTGGTTAAAAAGCTTAGTGTCGAGATAAATATTTGTGTTCATAAGAGGTCTCCTTTAAATAAGTTATAACATGTTATATTCATCTCATTTAAGCTTGGATTGTTTTTAAATTTTAAGAATCAACTTTTAAGTTTTGGACCACTAAGGGATCTGGGTACTTTTCCAAAACTTCCCCATTATAAAGGTAAAATGAACACTGCTTATGCTTCCGTACAGCTTCAATCACGGCAGACATACCGGTGACGCTTTCTTCGACCGTTAGAGGTGCCGTGGAATTTGGTCCTCCTGACATATCCGTTTTTACAACACCGGGTGAAATAGGAAAGGCACAAGGACGTGTGTGAGAACTTTCTTTTTTTTCTTCAAGCCAAATCCGTGCAAGTTCTATATTCCAATTCTGTATAAAGATATTTCCTGCAGCTTTGCTTGCTCTATAATGATGAAATCTGCCTCCAATATTACTTCCAGAATGACTGAGCGTCGAACTCATATAGATAGAACAGCTATGAGGTTTTAATAATTTTAAATACAAAGTACGCATGAGATTATCGGGCGCAAAGGTATTTACCTCCATCAGCTCTCGCGCTTCTTCTAATGTGTTATGGGGAGGATGAGAGCCGCGCGCCCCTTGTATGATGCCTGCATTTAAGATAAGAATATCAATGCCTTTTTTAATCGTATCCGCAAATTGATGAACATTCTTTTCATCGCGTACATCCAGTTGATACAAGATTATTTTGCCAGGGTAACGTTCTTCTAAAGCTTTGAGCTCATTTATTTTTTGATTGTCTCGATAGGTGGCAATGACTGTGTATTTTGGCTGTGAGATATAATGTTGAACAAAACCCAATCCGATTCCCCGATTGCCTCCAATTATAACAACTGTTTCTTCTGGCGCGTCAACAAGTAGGGTATTTCCGTTTTTTTCATCCATGAAATTGATTTCTTTCAGTAACGTTAAAAGTTTGTCTCTTCCACTAAAAAAGATTCTAAAGGACCTGCCCACTCTTGAGTGCGTGCTAAATGGGCATAGGCTGAATGGGCATAGGCTGTTGCTCGAAAAGGTCCTGGATTTTCTTGATTATAGAAGAAGTCTAAAATTTCCATCAGAAACTGTCTTGTATTTTCGATGAGAGTTTCTGGATTTTTTAAGACCATAAGAGAAATCATGTTTTCTTTTTTAAGGGACCAGTAACTTAAGGAAATGTTTTTTGAAAAACGTTTTTGAGAAATTAAGCTTTCTTTTAAGAGTAGACCTAAAAGAGAAAGTTGAGGACTCTGATTCCTTTCAATGGACTCTTTTGTTGGAAGTCTTCCCGTTTTGTAATCAATAATATGGAAAGAATCAAAAAACTCTTCAAGGCGATCTATACGCCCTTTAATTTCAAAAGGTTTCGGATTTGTTGCAATAGAAAAAAGATGAGAAATATTGACTTCATAAGATGTATTTAAGAGTTCAAGATTCTGAAGACGTTTTTCATGCTGGGTCCAAAAATTCTTTAAGAGACATAAAAATCGATAGGTCCAAAAATACTGATCTCCTTTTGAAAGAGCTTTATAAAGAGAGGAGCTTTTAAACTCAGCTTTTAACATTTCTTCTGATGGGAAAATAGGTTTTGTTACAAGGTTTTCAATAAAACTGTGAATGAGTGTTCCAAAGTCAGAAGCTGTTGGAGAGGCTTCAAAAGGTTTTAAAGAGTGAAGATTTAAAATAGTTTGGGCATAAAATCCATAAGGATCTTTTATAAGGAGTTCAAACGTACTTGGAGAAAAACGATGGGGACGCGCTGAAAGAGGGGGCGTTGGATGGGGTGCAGGGACGGGAATGGAAAGGGGAGAATGATCCAAAGCTTTTAAAAATTGTGCTTCTGGAGGGGGAGAGAAAGAAAGATTTTGAGACTCTAAAAAAGTCATTAAATGAACAAGAATACGAGAGGGTCTCTCTATGCCAGCAGTGGTTTTTATGGAGCGGGTCAACAATACTTCTTTATTTAAAAAAGCATGTAAAAAATCATGAATTGAAATTCCGATTTGTGCGTCCATGGGAGGAAGGGAAAGAGCTTCTCGCAAATTTTTATGAATCCAAGGGTTTGGAGAAGGAAGCTCGGGCCATGTTCCTTCATTCAACCCTCCTAATATTACGGAGTCTTTTTTTAAAAGACGGGATTCATAGAGCCCCAAAATAGAAAGCCGTGGATGCTCTGTTAGCGTTAATTGAAGGTTCGTTTTCGTAAAAATATTTTTCAAAAAGCTTTCATAAGAAAATCGACTTAAAGGAGAAAGATTTTCGGTTTCTTGAACAATTTTTTCAAACAAAGATACGGCTTCTGTTTCTTCTTCTTTTTGCCAAAGAAGAGAAGATCCTTCAGAGGTTTCACTCAGGGACTTCAAAAATTCTTCGTGAGTTTTAAGAAGTATTGCAGGAGGAGCCCCGTTTTCAAGAAGAGTCTTAAATGGGGCCATAATCTCTTCAAGATATTTTAAAAGGGCTTCAGCTTTTTGAAGAGCATCATTTAAATCTTTTTCATCTTCTCTCTTAAAAGAATTTAAGCGTTGCAAAAAAGATTTGATCCCTGGAGATGTTTTGAGGCCTCTAAGAGCATAGAGCTCAAGGGTTTTAAGAATTTGATTAAGTTCTTCGGGCGTGTTTCTGAGTCGTGTAAAGGGATGCTTAAGAAGAGATATAAGGAGAAGCGGACTTTCTTGGGACAGAAGAACTTGTAGACTTGTTAGAAAAAATTGACCAACTGTTGTTTGAGCCAAAGAAGTACCTGCAGAATCATCGACGATGATGTCCCATTTTAAAAGCTCTGTTTTAACAAGTTGAGCAAGTTTACGATCAGGTGTAATTAAAGCTCCTGTTTTGTGAGGCGTCTCTAGAATATGTCGCATTCTCAAAGAAATGAGACGTGCTTCTTCTAAAAGGGATGTTGCTTCAAAAAAGGAAACATTCTCAAGAGCAGTAGAAAAATTACAAGAAGAATTTTTCTCAGCCAAAGAATCTATTGGAAATGTTTCATTGATAAAAGACAAGCGCGCGCTCAGGGTTCTATCTTTTTGTTTTGAATGATAAGGCCATGGTTTGATCTGAGATGGAGAAATATCAAGCTCTGACAAAAAAGAAGCCAATTCAAACGCAGGATGTGTTGGAGATAAAGTTTGATAATCCTTACTTTGAAAATCTCTCAAACAGTTTTCTGTGAGAAAAAAGCTCTCAGGACTTTTGAAGACAGTCTTCAAAAAAGGCATAAAAACAGGCGACAGTCCTCGAATCCCTGCAACAATAAGAGGGGCTGTCGGAGGAGATTTTATGAGATAAGAGGATATAATTTTCAGACGATCTTGGACATAGGTTAAAGGATCAGAAGCGCCTTCTGCTCTTAAGATCAAAGGCCATGTTTCTAAAATTGTCTTTAAGAAAAGGGTTGTTTTTTCCCAATGAATGCCATGGGTTTCTGGAATATGAAGGTCTCCATCACGAAGAGAGACATTGTGGGATGCCAGTTCTCCAAGTGTTTCAAGAAGCGCTTTTGAAAGATTTTCTTGTGCATGGGGACTTAAAGCATAATTAAACAATCCTCCGCTTCGCCTAAGTGCTTCTGCACAAAGAAGCCTGCCTCTTAAAAGGGAGAGTGGTGGAGGAAGAGAAAGGGTTTGAAGGCACTCAACGGAAATGTTTTGAAAAAGACAAGTTAAGAAATCTTCTGCTCTTGGGGCGAGATCATTCAAAGTGAAAAGATGCGGAAGAAAAAGAGCATGTGCGTGGGACGAAAGGATGTGTTTGAATGTTCTTAAAGAACGTTGCGTTGGAAAAAGAATTGTATATTTTGAAAGGAGAAAAGGGGATTTTTGTGTCCAGTGGAAAAGGCTTTCTGCCAGTGTCTCTAAAAAGGGAAGATCTGAAGAGAGAGTATAAAATCCTGGCTTTGGAAACGAATGATTAGAAAAGCAAGAATCTAAGCCAGAAGAAAGTGTCATGATTGAGAACATAAAAAAGGGCTAAGGCGTTCTTCCCAACGCTTATTGCCATATATTTTTAAATGACGGGAGGGGCCAGTTTCAAAATCCAAAAGAAGCGTGTTCTGTGGGAGAAAGATTTCTATTTTCTCGGGCCATTCAATGAGAGAAATACCTCGTGTAAATGAATCTTCAATGCCAAGTTCAAGCGCTTCGTATGCATGTCCAAGGCGGTAGCAATCAAAGTGAAAAAGAGGGCCTTTTTGTGTTTCGTAAGATTGTACAAGGGTAAAAGTTGGACTTGGCACTTCTTCTTGAAGAGAAGTTAGATCTTGGATTAAGAAACGTGCAAAGGTTGTTTTTCCAGCACCTAAATTTCCTTTTAAGGCAAGAATATCAAATTTTTGTAATAAAGCAGCAAAAGTCAATGCCCATTTCTGAGTTTCTTGCAAGGTGTTTATAGAACATGTAAATAAAAGAGACTGGTTCTTCATAAAGAATAGTTGTAATGAGTCTTAAAGAAAACAGCAAGTCTAAACCCAAACCTTAACTTTTTTCTGAAGGAGACAGATATGTCAAAGAGGAGCCCTTCTCAAATTCATGAGACAGACGTCGTTATTATTGGCGCTGGGCCAGTTGGTCTTTTTGCAATTTTTCAATGTGGGATGCTTCGGATGCGATGTCATATTGTCGATGCTTTAGATAAGGTCGGAGGGCAGTGTACAGCACTTTATCCTGAGAAGCCTTTGTATGATATTCCTGCATATCCTCAAATTTTAGGAGAAGAGCTGATTCAAAATTTAGAAAAACAAGCCGCTCCTTTTTCTCCGGTATTTCATTTAAATCAACAGGTTGTTGAAATTTCAGCAGAAAAAAAAGAAGGACTTTCAACCGGAAAATGGATTTTAAAAACATCTCAAGGTGTTGAGCTCATTTCAAAAGCTATTATTATCGCTGCAGGTGTCGGTGCTTTTGGCCCTAACCGTCCTCCTCTTTCTCATATTGAATGCTATGAAGGAAAAAGTATTTTTTATCGTGTTAAAAAAAGGGAAGATTTCCGAGGAAAAACCATCATGATTGCTGGGGGAGGTGATTCAGCACTTGATTGGGCCGTCTCTTTGAGTGAAGTTGCTAAAAAGATTTTGATGGTTCATCGCAGGCCTAAATTTCGAGGTGCACCAGAGATGGTGGCACGTCTTGAAAATCTTTCAAAGACTGGGAATGTTGAAATTCTAACGCCTTATCAGCTTTTTAAACTTGAGGGAGATGTGTCGTCGGGAATTTTAAATGCTGTGCAGCTTCAAGACATGGATGGAGCTATAAAATCAGTTGAAACAGACGTTCTTTTACCGTTTTTTGGACTTTCCATGAATTTAGGGCCCATTGCAGAATGGGGATTGGGTCTTGAAAAAAATCATATTACGATAAATCCTGCAACCGCAGAAACAACAACGCCTGGTATTTTTTCCATTGGAGATGTGGCAACATACCCTGGTAAGTTAAAATTAATTTTAACAGGGTTCTCAGAAGCAGCGATTGCAGCCCACGCAATTTTTTCAAGAGTCTTTCCAGGAGAAGCCTTACATTTTGAATATTCAACCTCAAAAGGTGTTCCAGGAGAAAAAAAACATTAAGAAAAAAGATTATTTGCGCTTTTCTGAAAAGCATATACAAGAAGTTTTTTAAAGTTGACATTTTAAAAAAGAGAATACATGATTTAATGACTCTGTGGAGGGGATGATTTTGTAATAAACATCAGAAAATCGCATTTAAAAAAATAAAAAATAAAGGAGAAGAAAATGTTTAAAATAAAAAATCTTTTTGCTTTTGGAGTGCTTCCTTTTTCAGTTCTATACACATTCTATGAAGATGCTAAAGCACGTCCTTCTCAGTCTGACACTTTTGAAGCCAGCATTGAAAATAAAAGGGCGGCTCCTAAACATAAAGTCGCTGATTCTCAAGGCCTTCATCGTGTTTTTGTTCAAAAAGTTTTTGCGTGCGGTTTAAAAGCAGATCCAGGAACGACGTATCATGAAAGTAAAGATTCTTTATCGTATGAAGTTAAGTCAAGGCACGGAGTTTTTGTGTTTAAGGAACTCAATGCCCTTGCAAAAGTCATGACAATGACACACGATCTTGCTCCTGTTCATATTCAAGCAACGCTAAAATCTTCTTTATCTCAAGACTCACAAGATAAACTTAAAGAACAAAGCGGAATTTCTGTCGATAAGAATGGCCAGCATCTTGATATTGATACAGGAAAGACATCGCCAGAGGGCATCAAAGTTTTAAGCGATACTTTAAAAAAAGAAAGTGACGCTGGTAAAGTGACCCATCTAAAATCATCTCAAAACACAGGATGCAAAAAAGACCAGATAGCTGAGTTTGATGCAGCTTTAAAAAAATATATGATCGAGCATCATATACCGTCTTCTTTTACTGTCGATGAAACTTTTACCCTCAGGGAAAAATTTAATGTAACTTTCAATGGAAAAAACTCTCCTTCTTCCCTTTCTAAACCCAATATTCCAAAAGAAGAAGATGGATCAACAGATTCTTTGAGGAATACGAAAAATTCTTTCCCTGTTTCTGAGGATATCATAGATATTTTGACAGCTAAAATAGAAGATTAAAAGGAAACCGCAATTTTTTATGAAAATGTAGAGAGGAATTGAAAGCAAAAGATACTTAAGGAAAAAATTAAAGAGGCAGGTGTTTTTTATTAAAAAAATTTCTTAAGCAAGAACACCCCCCACAAATGAATAGAAGCCATATGTATACAATGGCAAAAATTATTTTTTATTAAAGGAGCTATTTCGTTTATGAGTAGACCAATTATCGCGTGTTGCTTCAACAGTGTTTTTTATCGTCGTTAAAAGGGTCCATTGCAAACAAATGATGGGGAGAGGTTTTAAAAAAATTCTGCTAGAAAAAAGATTTTTTTGAGGCAAAGTTATGGATTTTTATAGGGTTAGGGGGTTAAAAAAGCGTAAATCGCTTATTTTAGGCGCATTTATCCTATGACAGCTTTCAATCCAGGCTCACCATTTCTACTTGATACATCAAAAGTCTCCTTTTTTATAAGTTCTCCTTCTTTTATCAAGTTTTTATTCTTTTGTCAGTCCTGTTCGCAACAGTCCCTTTATATATATGTTAAAATGTATAATCCCATAAGTTTCTGATATTTGAATAAAGCCATGGGAAAATCATTTTTAAATATCATTTATTTTTTACACACAGAAAAATGAGAGTGTTTACATATAGATAGATAAATGTCATAATATTTTGAAATGAGAAAGGA
>JAFEBT010000056.1 GCA_018242545.1 Pseudomonadota bacterium | reverse complement strand
AAAAAATATATATATCTTAATGGTAATTATTTAGGTGCTTGGCATGAATTTTTTAGAGTTTTTGTTTTACAAGATCCTCTAAATCATGAAAGTCTCCAAAAGTGGACAGATTTAACAGCAACAAAATTTAAATCTTATGCTGGTTATCCTCTTGCCTTTAAAGCAATTGCAGATAAAGACCTCCCTGCACTTGAAAAAGCCTTTAAAGAAATTATGAAAGGTCATAAACAACTCTGTAAACCTTCAGGTTATTTTCAACTCGAAGATAATTTTATAGCGATCTGGCCTCTTGCAATTTTGAATCTTGCCCGATTTAAAGGGCTCTTTTTTGAGGTCAACAGCCCTTATATTCCTGAAAATCTTCTCATCACTCCTGAAGAAGTGAAGTCATCTTTAGAAGCTTGGGAAAAAGAAAAGAAAACTTTTAAAGTCCAACCTCCAACGAAAGAGCTTCTTAAAGAAGAAGAGTTTTATAAATTGCTTGTTGAGAAAAAACTTCCTCAAGAATTTTTTAATGATTTGTTTTCGCTTTATAGAGCTTCAACAACAGAAAGACCCGAGCCAGCACGCAGCAATTTTGTAGGTATTTTTAATAATGATCGCACGTATAAAAAATTTAAAAAATATGTTCCGCTTATCCCCAAATATCTCATTGAACGCATTATTGATCTCATGCTTTCAAAGTCGACGTATCATCAAAAACAATGTGATGAATTGAAAGCACTTATTAAAGAATGAGCCTTTGAATCAGTTAAGTCCTTCTAGCATATGGCAACCTTTACGAGTGCAGCCTTAGGAGGGCTTTTTGGAGAAGATGTTGCCACTGTTGCACATTTGACGGGCACAGCCATCACCCACAACTATATGACATCTGCTGTTGAACAAGCCGTCCGGAAGCACCTTGGCATTCCGGACGTTGAGGAAGAGGACGTGCTAGGTACAAGAAATTTATGTCCGATCCGCTTGTGCTATGCCTTGTTACTTAAATCGTCCCTATCTATAACAACAAACGCGCATTTTTTACTTTTGAAATCAAACTATTTATGATAGCCTTTTTAAATAGATAGAAAAAAAATAAAATCTAAACGCTTAAAAACAGGTAAAAAACTTCAGAATTTTTGAGATTAAAAGAAGAAGCTTTTTCTTCTTAAGTAACCTATTCTGAATAAAAAAAGAGGCCAATCCCTTTTAGGGGGGTAAATAAAAAATGAAAATAAAGAGCTTCCTTTCTCAGCTCCTCTGCAGTGTTGTTATACTTGTTGCTATAAATGCACAAGTCAGCAGTATGACAGATATTCTCCCAGCTCCCCTCCCCATTGGAGGAGATGGGCCTATAGTACCTTCTATTCCGGAAGTCCTTCCGGTCGTAACACCAATTGCTGATGCAACACTTACCCCTCCTGAGCTTCCACGAAATGTGGATATGCTGGATCCTTCAACGCTTTCAAATATAGAGTCCATAGCTCTTTCTAGTAACTATCACGTTGAAGCAGGAAATATAAAAGTCTGGGCTCCTGATCCTCATACGCTTGAAGTCGATCAATTTTCTTCTGCAGCCTCCCATGATCCGAGCGTTGGAATTATTAACTTTAACCGTCTTTCAACACTCCCAGGCGAAACTTTCCGCATTCTTTATTTTAACAGTGATGGAACGTTAAGAGATAATCCCCTTGATAGCACATTGCTGCGTGTTATTGGTGGAGAGGCTTCTCATTTGAGGGGAGAATTCGTAACGTCAGGAAATGCTGTTCTCAGCAATCCTGCTGGTATTACTCTCGAAAAAGGATCAGATATTTATGCACATGGAATATTAGCGACAACATCCCACATATCAAATGAGGACTTTTTAACAGGAAGCCGTACAGGAAATTATAATTTTACAAAGAGTTCTCAAGAGGGTGCAATTATAAATAATGGTAATCTCAATATAATGAGGGGAGGATTTGCAACGCTCATTGGAAAGAATGTGAAAGATGATGGCGTCATCGTAGGTCAATTAAACCGTGTTGTTATTGCTGGTGCGGAATCTTATGTCCTCAGTTTTGATAACGAAAGCCTCATTGGATTTGAAATCAAATCAAACAAAGAACAGAATGAAAATCTCTCTAAAGGATCAACAGTAGAACATTCTGGGTCAATTGTTAACAAAGGCGGACTTGTGCTCGTGACAACAAAAGATGCGCAAAAATTTGTTTTTGAAGATTCCGTCAATATAAAAAGCATTCCTCAAGCTGAAGCGATTGAAGAAAAAGATGGCGTCATTATTCTCAAAGGAAAAATTTCAGTAGATGGACTGCAAAATGGCGGAAGCATTTGGGCAGAAAGCAGCAAAGATATGACTTTAGAAAACGCAACTTTAACAGCCAACGGCCTGACTCAAAAAGGCGGAAACATTAAGGTTCTTGCGCCTGAACTCCGGGCATTTGGCACAACAATAAAAGCGGATGGTAAACGAGGGGGAGGTCAGATCCTTTATGGAGGAGATTTTCAAGGAAAAAATCTAAACATCAATAATTCAAAAAACGCCTTTTTAGATCCGAACACGATACTCACAACCAACGCGCTTGAAAACGGAGACGGCGGACAGGTCGTTGTTTGGGCCGATAAGCTGACTCAAAACTGGGCTACAATAGAGTCTAAAGGGGGTGCACAAGGTGGAAATGGAGGGCCCAAATTAGAAATCTCTGGAAAAGAAAAGCTTATTCATCGCGGAAAAATTGATACCAGTGCTCCAAAAGGAGAGATGGGTACGATCTTATTTGATCCACAAAACATTCAAATTATTGGTGGGGGAGGAATCTATGCAAACTATAATTATGGAGATTCTCCTGCAATTGGCACAAACGCAATAGATCCTATAAATTTAATAAATATCGGCAACATTCTTTTACAAGCAACCACTGACATTACAGTTACAGATGGATTTACGCTTACAGATGGACAAAAACTCGACATGAATGCTGGACGCAATATTATCATAAACGCTAATATTGCGACAACCAATGCAGACATGACGCTCATCGCAAATGCAGCGAGTGCTGAGGGTCAAGGATCTCGAACAGACACAACACCAGGTGGAATTACAAGCACAGGTCATACGCTTAGCTCTGGAACCGGCCTTATGAAACTCACTGTTGACGCGGGTGATGTAAATACTAGACCTGCAGGACCTATTTACGTTGGAACTCTCAGCGCTTCAAATAACATTACAGTGACAACCCCTGATCAACTTCAACTTAATAGTAATATCACCACGACCACAGCAGGAGATATCAACCTCACAGGAGGATTAGGGATTTTTACTCCTACCACTACCACGATTGCAGGCGCCGGCAACGTCACTCTAAATAATAATATCATTGGAACTGCGAAAGACCTAACCATAACTGCAGGGGGATCCGTAGCGCTAGCAGGAGGTACAAACCTTCATAATTTTTCTGTAACAGCTCCACAAGGCATAAGTATTAGCGCTGGCGTTTCTTCAGCAAACAATCAAACGTATACTGGAGATGTAACATTAACCGGAACACAAAATATGACGTTTGCTTCAACAGCAGGCGATTTAACTTTTTCACGTATAACTGGGAACGGTCATAATCTTGCGCTTAACGCTTCAGCAACAGGAATTTTAACCTTTGGACCGACGACAAATGTAGGTGCTTTCTCTGCAATGGGAGCAAATAGAACGCTTCTTAATGGATCAGTGAGTGCCGGGAGCCAAACATATGGAGCGCCTATAACCTTAAATGCAGATCTTACCTTGCAAACAACAACGGGAGATTTAACTTTGAATAGCACCGTTGTCGATAGCACTGCTTATTCCCATGCCCTTACTTTAGATGTTGCTGGAAACCTTGTTCTTAATTATGGACTTGCGAACAACTTTATAAATCTTAAATCTCTCACCATCACAAATGCGACAAATCAATTAGGAACTTTGAATCAACCTGTTCATGTCTCACTTGGGGATCATCTAGCTCCAACGCTTCCGAATGTTCTTTCTTTAGGAAGTAAAAATGGAGGATATTTTTCGGGAGCACTTAATGGTCAAACTACAAACGCTCAATATTCAACGCTCATCATTCCAGGAGCAAGTGGTGCTTTTTATGTCAATGGTACTCCTCTTTCTTATCCACCCACTTCATCTTCCCCAATGACACCTCAACAAGAAGCTGCAAATGATCAAACAGATGCTGCGACAAGATCTCTTAATGTTCAAGATGAGGTTGTCACACAAGATGAAAAGGAAGCCGATGATGAGACTTTAATCCAAGGAGCAGATAAACTCCACTCGCACAAACGTTCAAGAAAAACATCTTCCGCCGCACAAGCACTCACCTCTATAACTGATTTTACATCCCCTCTTCTTATGAAAACAAAACAAGAACTCATTAAAGCCGCACAAGAAGCCGCAGAAAAAGAAAGTAAATCCCAATAAATAAGGCTCTTAACTGGTTTAACCAGATAAGAATAACTTTCCTTTTACTTCTTATTACCTTTAGAAAAAAAGTTTTATTTCCCCTCTTCATAAAAAAATATATAGAATCAAGACCTTTTTTTAAAAAATTTTAAGAATTTTAAAAAAAGCTTTTCATCTTTATAAAAAATGTTGTATCATCCTGCATTAAGAAAGCTTTTATATCTTTCTTCTTTTTTATGCTTAGAATAAACTTTATCTTTTAAACACATTACTCTCTTCAAAAATATCATTATTCACGTTTGAGCTACTTCAAAAAAATTAAGAGGAAAACCACTATATGAAGGCTTTTTTTTATCGCATTATCACCAATCTTCTTTGTTTTTCAATGAGTTTTGGACCAGTCTTCTCAATGGATTTAGGAGAAGATAGTTTTGATGGAGCTGGAGCAGATGGAAATGGAGTCTATCATTATGCAACCTCTGACGATCCTTATGGATTTTTGAATATAGGTGAAACAGATCTCGATCGAACTAAATTTTTGAGCCGTAAACGTGCCATATTTCCTAGTGCAGAAACTTCTGATGAGTCACTAGATCCTGCAAGAGGACCAGTTATGGTGGCTTCGGCACCAGCATTTTATGATACAGCTGGTACATATGTGCCCCTTCCTGGACAGCGAGCTCCTGGTGTTTCACGAACTCCTGCAAAAGAAGCAGTTATGGTGGCACCAGCAGTTTATGATACAGCTAATACATATGCCCTCCTTCCTGGACAACAAGCTCCTGGTGTTTCACGAACTCCTGCAAGAGAAGCAGTTATGGTGGCTTCAGCACCAGCATTTTATGATACAGCTGGTACAGATGTCCCCTTTCCTGGACAACCTCTTGGGCCTGTGCACGCTTCCGCAACAGAAGACGACCAATATCATAATATCGCAGGAGCATATAATCCAAACCAACTGTATCAGGAGTTTATAGCTCCTACAGCTGATACAGTTTTTGCTATTCCAGCAGAAGGCTATGAACAGGCTGTTCCGGGTCAAGAGGGTGTGTATTATGCACTGAAAAAAGAAGGTAGTAAGGGCCAAATTTATGCGCTTCCTGGAGCTGTTTATGAGGACGCTGTTGCGGGTCAAAATCAGGTTTATGCAGCAAAGGAACTTGTAGAAACGTCATTTACGACTTGGAACCCGCTTCATTATACCATGGAAGGAGAAGGAGAAACAGCTGGAAATAAAAACACACCTCCTGGAAGTGATCAAGCGAAAGATTCTCCCCCTCCTATATCTGGTCCTAGACGTTCTAGCGACAATGATGCCACGGGAAACTATGTCGTTGTTTCGGATTTTCCTGAGGATAGTTCAGACGCCCCTTTAGGAGGCTCAACTGTTTTCTCCAGAGAAAACGATGACTGGGATTCTGATACATATAATACAAAAAATCCTCTCCAGCCCCATATCGATGCCCTCTATGCCTTAGGGCGCTCTAATGCACTGAGATGGGCAGATTTGCAAGGGTTCTCGGGACGTTTCTCTTCTCTTATAACTAGAGGAAATTGGCCGAAAGGAAGATCTTTACCTCTTACTGATGAAAAATCATTAAGCCGTCTTTATGGTTTTGATGCATTTTTTCGAAAAACTGGTGATACCTTTCGTTCAGAGATTAAATTTTTAGTCCCTGCTTATTTTCTTTATGAAATTATATCCTCCCACTCTTCGCTATCTATCTTTGGAATTTTTATTGGAGAAAGTTTTCGAGACCTTAATGGAATCCCAAACTTTTCAGCCAAGGAAGCTGTTTTCATTTTCTTTACTCTTCCTGTGCTCCGAGGAGCCTATAATGCTTTTTCCAATGCTCCGTTAGGAAATCAAAAAACTTCTCAATCCATACGTACAACGGATCTTTCGCTTCTTAAAGAAACATCTTCCCATTGGTTGTGGAATGATTTGATTCGAGCAAGTCTTGTTTCTCCTCCACTTCACGGTGCGCTAAGGCGTCTCGTCAAAGGCTTACTTTGGGATGATAATATTTCTGAACAAGAAGCCCTCAACATTTTAGAAAGTATATACGCGTTTTCTCAATCGCATAATGCACTCAGCTGGATGTCGGCCGTAGAGGCCCTTTATAAGATTGTTCATGGAGTTTCTGTAAATGATTTTGACAGATTTGAGAAAAAGAAACAAAATCAACTCATGACTGTTAAAGCAAAAGCTTACGCTTATCTTTTAGAATTAGAGAAGAATCCAAATAATAATTGGATACGAAACATTTATCTTGATCTTACTTTTTGGAAATTAGGCCTTTCAAAAAGTAAAACAAAAAGCGCTTTATGGGTAACTTTTCGAGTTGTAAAAGGAGCTCTATATCTCTTTTTAGCTGAAGGAACATTTAACGGCATTATTTCTCTTGCAAGCTCTTCCACAAAGGATCCTTCTCAAGGTGGTTCTTTATTTGCAGGATCAGAATTAAATAATACAAATACAATACAAGAACCTAATATCTCAACGACAGTAACTACATCGCGCGCAGCGCCACCTCCACCATCTATTACAAATGCATCTACCAAAACCTCTCTTCCACCTACTGTAACGTCCTCTGCTGCACCCCCGCCTCCTCCTCCGGCGCCACCTCCACCATCTGTTACAAATGCTTCTACCACAACCACTCTTTCACCTATTGTAACGTCCCCTGCTGCACCCCCGCCTCCTCCTCCGGCGCCACCAGCACCTCCAGCCACAAATGCGACTGATACAACACCAGCACCTACTCTCCCACCTACAGTAACGTCGCCTGCTGCACCTCCTCCACCGCCCCCAGCACCTCCAGCCACAAATGCGACTGATACAACACAAGCACCTACTCTCCCACCTACAGTAACGTCGCCTGCTGCACCTCCTCCACCGCCACCGGCACCTTCAGCCACGAATGCGACTGATACAACACCAGCTACCACTCTTCCGTCTACAGTAACGTCACCTGCTGCCCCACCACCACCGCCACCGGCACCTCCAGCCACAAATGCGACAGCTACAACACCAGCCACCACTCTTCCGTCTACAGTAACGTCACCTGCTGCGCCACCACCACTTCCACCAGGGTCTACAACCACAACTGTTAATCCTCTCATTTTAGACTCTCAGAACCAGCTCGTGTGTCTTAATGCTGTCATTCAAGCTTTTAATACGTTCCCAGGACAAAATGTTACCGATGCTATTGGAGCTTTTAAAGTCTTCTCGAACCTTCCCTCTGAAATTGATCTTGATCTCTCCGGAAAAGGTCTTTCAGGGCAAACAATTGCAGCCCTTTTGATAGGGTTCAATGCCACACAGCCAAATGTTAAGCTACGATCTGTTAATTTAAGTGGGAATATCGTTGCAAATAACGCAGTGTTCCAATCTGTTCTTTTGGCTCTTCCTTCATCTCTGCAAGAATTCATATGGCAATTTGATGAGAGTTCAGGTCTCTTTAACCCAAGCGATGCCCTAAATTTTACAACACTTAAAAGATTTTCCTCCTTAACGCACCTTGACCTTGGAGGCTGGTATCTAGGAAATGTAGATGGGTATCTCCTTTCACTCTCTCAAACTTTTCCGTTTCTTTCCAATTTAACATATGTGAATATGTCTTCAACACACATGGGACAGCAGTCTACAACAGAAACTAGCGTTTTTCTAACAACACTCTTCAAGAGCTGCCAAAAACTTCAGACTGCTCTCTTTTCGAATAACCTACTTGGAACTTATCCTTCTCATATAACCGCACTCCAACAGGGTCTTCAAAATTGCTCCTCACTTCAAACTCTCTTACTAGATAACAACCGCATAGGATTTAATGATTTTGATACCGCCTCTTCCTTTTTACAAAGTTTAAAAGAAACAAATATCGCAACTTTGAATCTGAGAAATAATTACATAGGCTCTCAAAATTCGACAACTGGTCAAACCCATGCAAATGTTCTTGCCACCTCCCTTCCCATAACTTTAACTGATTTTGATATCTCTGGAAATTATTTATCAAATAGTCAATCAGACCCAGATTTTAGAGCGCTCGCATCGGGTATAACAAATCTTCCGTTACGAAGTTTATATATTGCACGTCAGTCTGTGAATGCTGCACCTATCAACACAAATTTTACAGATGCTTTGCGCACCTCTTGGACCAATCATTCCCTTTCTTCTCAAAACACAGATCTTTTTTCTCTTCTTTCTCCCGCTGATGTGA
This sequence comes from Pseudomonadota bacterium, assembly GCA_018242545.1. Taxonomy (NCBI): domain Bacteria; kingdom Pseudomonadati; phylum Pseudomonadota; species Pseudomonadota bacterium. Next base: position 5,087 of record JAFEBT010000056.1, on the reverse strand, counting down.
CAGCATATTTTAACGCTCTTTCCTCAAATGCAACAACCCTTGATTTTTCTCAAAAACTGACACCTCAAATCTATTCTTCTGTTGCATCTGCCATTTTAAATTTGCCGAATGCGACGAAAGCTAGCATTACAAAAGTAGATATTTCCGGAAATAATAATATGGGCCCTCTCATCCCAAGCTTAGTTCCCACCCCTTTCAGCCAACTTCTTGCACCAGCCATAGGAACACTTAGTAATCTTAAAGAACTTCATATTGAAAACAATGGCATTGTTGCTCTTTTAGACCAAAGCGCTTGGGCAAATGCAACAGCAAAATTCCCGCTCTTAAGAAAGGCTTATTTTCAAGGAAATTCTTTTGGACGAGGTGATTTTTCTGGATTGGGAAGCGCTTTCAACCAGACAAAATCTTTAACAACTTTCAATTTAGGAAGTGATCCAAATTTATCTAATACCCCAAGTCCTATTGCTTCTCTGGGGTCTAGTTTTTCTTTCTTAACAAATTTTACAACTTTTCTTTTAGATCATAGTTCTATTTTTGGAGCTACCTCCTCTGCACCAACCAGCGGAGCTAATCTTTTTAATTTCTTTAGAAATCTTCAATCTGCATTTGCTCTTACAGACCTCAATCTTAGCTTTAACCTTATAGGAAAATACAACGTCTCAGATGGCGTATATGTTGGAAACACTCTTCGATCCTTAAGAAATATGACAGGTTTCGACATTTCATATAATCCAATCGATGCCCTTGGCTCTCAAGGAGCTCAAGCCATTGTTGATTCTATTCTTTTCCTTCATACAAATGGCAAGCTTAAAACATTCAATCTTGCCGCAAGCATGACGCTTCCTTCCTCTTATTGGACACAAAATCAAGCCGCATTCCGGAACATTACCAATCCAATTATTCTAGGTGCTTGTCCTGCCTATCTTTCTGCTCTGTTGAATGTGACCAATTCCTCAAGCAGCGCTCCCCATCAAAGACGTTCTCTTTCTGAATTAGATACTTCTAAATCTGCCGCTCTTCCCTATGTTTCAGCTTCGGGCAAAATGGAAGGTTCATATGGTCCTGCTTCTTTTAAAGAATCTGCAGATTCAGAGTCTGTTTTCGGCTCTGAAATCCTTTCTCAGACAAATGGAAACACACCGCCTTCTATTTCTGAAGACATTGAACCTGCATACGCTGAATATGCAACGTCTGGTGCTTCCTCTCTTCAGCCTCCTCAGCCTTTTAGATTTATCTCAAGCCTTATAGGAAGTGCTCTTCAGTATTGGCGTGGGGCTCCTCCTTCTTTATCCCTGACCGCTCATGAATGGGAAAAAATGCAGACTCCTTCTTTAGGAATCCCATCGTCAAATGCCTCTCTTCCTGAGAAAGATACACAACAACCCACCCCCAAGAGCATTCCTCTTAATGGAACAGCGTCAATAAATGAAAAGAAACCATCAAAAGACACATCAAAAGATCAAAAGAAATCATCGGTACCTCGACCAGACTCTCAAATTAAAGAACCTTATGTAAAGACATTTTATAATCAAATAGAGAGTGGCGTCGTTACAGGTCTTTGGCTGTGGACGATGGCTGAAAAATGGGCTGAATGGATGCTGGAAGAACCCGAAGAAATAACAGATGGCATACCCTTTGAATCTGAACATAAAGATCGCTTAAGATCCGCTTTAAAGAAAGCAGAGCCTACTCTTTGGACACTTTCTGATTCAAAAGATCAATCAACGCTCACGCAATTTGAAGATTTACGTGATATCCTCACCCAAAAACTTTCTATGCTTTCAAAAGAAACAGTTGTCAGCAAAGCTGAGCTCACAAGGTTTGAACGAAATCTCGCTCTTTTTAAAAGTGCTCTTAAGGATGAAGAAAATTCACTTTCTTATTCTCGAGAATTCAATCACAAGCGAGCTGTCCTTGAAGAAGCGTTTAAAACCTTATTTCAAACGCTTGAATTTATGAAAACTAACCATCAAATGGGTGATGAAGCGCTTCAGGAGCATCAAAAGTATCTGGAGTCCTATCATCGTATGTTCCTGAATCTAGAAAGCATCCCTGAGCTTCACATGAAGAAGCAAGCACTCAGAGAAATTAAACAAAATCTTGATACCTTGTCACTCTCTCTTAATATCAGACACGCATTAAGAAACCTTTCTTCTCTCTTTGAAACTTTAAAGAAAGACAAAAGGTTCACAGAAGATGATTTTACGACCTATCAAGGGCACATTACAAAATCTGAAGAATATCTTCTTGGTGCAAACAGACTCTTTGACGTTCAAGAGAGAAACAAACATCTTACTGAACTCAAAGGATATCTTGATTCTTTATCAGAGCATCTTGAAGTTGAATACACGTTAAAAGACATCTCTGCCCTTCTTGATACTTTACGAAGAGTGAATGAAATTTCAGAAAGAGATTTTAATTCCTATCAGTTTGATTTAACACGTCTTGCACGTGATTTTCAGGATTCAGTAAAGAGTGCGGATCCAGTGGAAAAACAAAAAAAGCTTTCTGAGCTTAAAGGAAAAGCTTTTTCTCTTTCAAGGTTTCTCCAAGACACGCATGATATAACAGTGCCTGAAACATATTCCCATAAGAAAAACGCTCTTTCTAATTTTGTTTCACTTCATCAGAAACATGCCTGGATCGAGATGCTTTTAAAGAGATTTTCCTCAACCCTTGACTTTTTAAGAGCCGAAAGAAGCCTTCCACAAGCCGAGTTTGAAGATTATCAAACGTCTTATGAAAAACACAAAGCCTCCCTTCTGAACTCTGAAGGCCTGTTTAATTTCCAAGAAAAAAAGGATCATTTAGAAGCTCTTAAAGCCGAACTTGATAAAGCCTTAAAGTCTCTTCAGAAAAAACATGCTCTTAAAGCGGAAGAAATACGTTTTCCCGTAAACGACACTTTCTCAAGCTTCGTTCCTTTCTATAAAGAACGTTTACGTGTTGAACATATTATTAGAAATCTCGCAGAAACACTAGAAACTCTCAGGGCTGAAAAGAAAATGTCTTTGTGGCACCTTGAGGCTCATTTAGAGGCGCTTGAAAGACATAATAACGTTCTTTCTAATATAGAGAAACTTTCTCAAGCCTCCGAAAAACATACGAAACTCAAAGAACTCAAAGAGAGCCTTTTCTTTCTTGCTGAGCGCCTTGAGGACCAATATGGAATTAAAACACCTATTGATGTCTCTGCCCTTCCTCCTGTCTCTGAAGAACAGCGCTCCTTCTCTCAAGCGCGTCTTTGGGTCAGGCATTTTCTTGAAAACATCTCAGATGCGCTTCAAACAGTCTTTGATCAAAAAAAGATGATGGAGGGCGAATATAAAGAGCATCAAACCTATCTTGAAAAAGCTCGACACATGCTTCTTGCCTTAGAAAATATCTCCAATACGCAAAAAAGACAATCGGATCTTAAACGACTTAAGGATAGTCTTGAGGTATTTTCAAAATATCTTAAAAAGACATATCATGTTAAAGTCGCCGGACCTTTTTCTTTCAAAACAGTTGAAGACCCCGTGGGACCAGAAGAAAGCCTTCGGAACTTGTTTGTTGATTCTCATGCATCTTTTGAACTAGAACCTTCTATTATTGCTCACAATACACGTGCAAATATACCAGCCTATCTTCTTTAAGAATGACGAGAGAAATTAAAAAGTTAAACTTTTGAGCTCTGTGGAGATGTATAAATTTATCAAATTATATATTTGAGACTTCATGTAGAAGACAAAACTTCTTTCCAGAAAACGCAAGGCCGATTTTTAAAAGGCGCGTGAGTCCGCGTTGTTTGATTTCTGCATAATAAGCTTTTTGCGTCATTTGGGTAAGGGCTTCTTGGGCTTCTTGTTTAAGAAAATTTGTCATTTCATGAGAAGAAAATGTTCTCCCCTCTTCTTCTTGAACACGCTTAAATTCCATCAGAATGCTGAGCGTTTGAGGTTCTCTTGCTATAATGGCATAATCATAGCGCCCTTTTCCGCTTTCACGGTTGGATCTAATTTCATAAAGGGGAGAACCATGAAGACTTGCCGTAAGTCCAATCATAAGTCCATGATAAAAAACTTCAGGGCTTCTTCCTGTATCATGGACACTCACCGTGTGATCAATAAGCTCCTTTAACTCAGCAGAAAACCTCTCCATATCCCCTGTCAAAAGCGCATTCAAAAATTGAGTATACCACTCAAGCCCATAATCTTGGACAAACCATTCCTTGATTATTTTTTTAAAAAGAAAGCTTACTTCTTTATTGGGAATTGCGAGTGAACAGAGAGATCCACCCTCTGTCAATTGACGACCCATTGCCGTTAAATATCCAGTCATCAAAAATAAACTCCAAATTGATGTTGGATTGTTTTTTTTTAGATCAGAAAACATCACATTTTCATCTATAAATTTTTCAAGAGAATTTCCCTGAAGAAGTTTTTCAAAATCGTCCTTAATAGAAAAACTTGACCCTGAAAGAAGTGATTTAATAAGTTCATTATCGGATGTATTTACCCAATAGGGCTGAAGGACTCCCCCTTCTTGAATAAAATTAAGAATCGACCACGGATTGTAAACCATTACATCCGCCATATGGTATCCATTATACCAATTCTTAACATCTATTATTTTTTTATCCATATGCGCTTGCATCAAAAGATCTTCAACTTCTCTTTCCGTAAACCCAAAATAAGAGCTAAATTTTGAATTTAGAACAGAATAAACCTTTAGATGATTAAGGCCTGAGAATAAACTCTCTCGTGAAACCCGTAAAATTCCCGTAAGGACAGCTTTATAAAGACAGGGATTGTCTTTGAGACCTGCACTTAAGAAATTCCGGAAAAAAGAGATGATTTTATCATAAAATCCATTGAGATAGCCCGCATGGATCGGTGTATCATATTCATCAATAAGAATAAGAGGTTGTTTTCCGTGATGTGCAAAGAGATACTCAGTGAGAACCTGAAGAGAATCTTCAATCTCTACTTGACGCCCATCTCCTCTCGAAATATGGTTATAAAATGATTTTTGCTCCTCAGAAAGCGCATCGCTTTCTTGAAGATACGAAAAACTTTGATAAAGACGCACAATAATTCTGTGGACTT
>JAFEBT010000055.1 GCA_018242545.1 Pseudomonadota bacterium | reverse complement strand
TGCTTCCATTTGCAGAACATCATACTTGTTATTTTAATTTATGGAAATAGTATTAGATTTTGAGCGGAAAGAGAAGAAGATGTACTCTTCTTTTCAAGCAAGGTTTTAAAAAGCTCTGAAAGTTCTTTAAAACAAATGGTATATTTATCAGACTTCGTATTCAAAAGAATAAGCTCCTCTCGAAATTGAGTCATATAAATATGTTCTTTTAAATGATAGTACATCTTTTCTCTCCTTTCTTTCCGAGCTAAACAGAGAGGAACTTTTTATTTTTTTGGTGGCGTTGGTGGGAGGAATCGATAATTAAACCCTTCAGGCAAACATCCAAGAGCTCCTTGTGTTAACAAAGAAGCTTTGTTCTCTAGATTGAGACCAAATTGAGTATGAAGGTTTTTTTGTCGTTTTTCTTTTGTCATGATGGCTTTCATTTTTTTGCTCCTTTCGAATTTGGTTAATGTTTAAAGAAGATTATTTCTCTTTCTCCTTTTGAATCCATAGGATGAAAAATCTTGTACTTAAAAATGAAGATCTCTTATTCAATTACCATCGCCATTGCCCAAACCACTCTATAACTCCATATGTGGAACCTTTGGTTAAGAAAGACGCTTTTTTTTAAGAGAGAGACTCCATAAGAAAGGTTAAGACTCTTGGAAAGTAAATTATTTTTAATGAGTGTCATTTTTTTTCTCCTCTAAATTAGATTAAGTTATGTGAGAATCAGTTTTAACCGCGAATGGGACGATATGCTGCTGGTGCTTCAGATAAGCCGAATCTAGTCCATCCTTGCGTTAAAGCGGATGCATTTTCTTTTAAAGAAATGCCATATTGGGTATGTATTTCATGTTTATTTTCAGCTGCTTCCATTTTGTTTTCTCCTAGAATTAATGTTGTTAATGTTAGGTGAAACTCTTAAAATCCGGACTTTTAGAAAAAGTATTTTCTGGAAGAAAAGGGTTTTAAGAGTGATCTTCTTAGGAGAATGATTTCAGTTTTGAAGATGCAAAAATATCCGGAAAATCTAAGGAGATTCTGGAAAAATAGTTTGAATGATGAAAAATCTTATATAAAATAAAGCTTTTTTTGAGCTCTTTTTTTTCTTAAAATTGTGAATATGTACGTAGAAATTACGCAAATTCAAAATAACAAAAGAAATAATTTCACTTATCCTTGTATAAATTGAGAGCTTTGCGTGGTTGGAACCGCAGGAGGTAAAAAGCTATAATCTGTAAATTTCCTGTAAAATTTTTTCAAAAACATCTGTTTTATAGTGAAAAAATGAGATATTTTTTCATAAACTAAGAGCATATAGTACTGAGTTAAAAAGGAAGATGGACTGCCTCCTTTAAATACGGGATTGTGCTTATATTTGATACGTTAATTGTTAATGCTAAAAATCTCTCTGAATTTGATGAGGGTGAAAAACTTTTGAAATGGAAAAAAATCGAAAAAATTGTTGAAGATGTTTATAATGCGCTTGAGGACCAAACCTCTTAATCTCCCCTTATAATATCCATAAAAATGCTATTTCAGGTGTCCAAAGAGAAAAAATGTTTGAGTTGAGATTTAGGGTCTTGTCATTTTTGTCGGCTGTCTTTGACGCGTAAAATTTCCGATCCTTCAACAATTTCAAGATTTCAGAATGCTCTTTTTAGGAGCATTCCGAAAGGGTTTTTACATTTTAGTTGACGTTCCCCCCCCGTCATTTGTTTTTTTCAGGGCTTTCTTCTGCTCTTACGTTTTCAGAAGAAGAAAGGCCACCCGAAGAAGCTTCTGCCATTGCAGAATTTGTGGCGGTTGCTGCTGCCAAAGCTCTCACTTCCAAAGCACGTAAGATGGGGCCTTTAAATTCATCCTCATAATAATCTTCCATCATTTGAGCAAAAACGTCCACTTGGTCTAAATAGAATCTTTCTGTTTGAGCTTCGCTTACATGAGTTTTGGCAAGTCCTTTTCCCATAATAATGGATCTTCCAAAGTCTCTAAATAAGCGCGCTGCTTCTACTTCAGGAGTCTGAGCTCTTACGCCCAATTCAATGAATTTTTGAACCAACCACGCTTTATTAGTTGGGTTTTTAAAATCAAGGCTTGCTATAAATGCTTTTGCAGATTGCATCTTTGTCGCGCCTTCAAAGATGAGATTAATACGCTCATCTATATCTCCTCTAAGACCTGTGATAGCACGTTCATCAACCCCATGAGGACAACTGTCAGCAGCTTCATAAGCTGAGAGTGACTCGCCCACGAATCCTCTCATCCAAACATCGATTTTTTCTAAATGAAATTTCATCAGCCAAGTTACGATTTTGGAAACACACTCTTTCGCCCCTGGCATGTCCATACCCGCTTGGATAGATCGAAGGGCACTCGCATGTCTAGAGGGCGGATAATTCGTTTTTATCCAATTGTGAATCTCTTTAAAAGCCCTGACAAACCCCATAACAGGAACGGGAGAAGCTTCTTTTGTTGATAGATCCTCTTCAATAATATTCATTGCAGCCTCATGCTGCGTCATAGAACCTTCAACATGAGAAGCGCTCACCGCTGAAAACTGATGAACTTCATAACGCTGGTCAAACGCAGGTCTATACGTGCTTCTGGGGGGTGCATGACGTGCTGCTGCTGGTTGCCTGACCTCTTGAGGACGGTAACGGGCGATTGTTTGCTCAATCGTCTGTTGCCATTCGGTTGAAGGTTGCCTTCCTAATGTCACAATCATAGGTTGAATCCCACTATCAGCTGGAACAACTGCCATAAGGTCAGTCCAATAGATTCCTAAAATGCCTTGCAATAAGGTACGGTTTTCTGTTGGAACATCTGCCAAAAGAAGGCGTGTCAGGATCAATTGATCTCTCGTTATTAAACCAGAATGAAGGGCCATTTGAAGAACCTCGCTTCTTTTCTCAACTGAAAGGGTTGTATTGTCTTCAACATAAGAAAGCAGCGTCGATACGAGTAATTCTTTTGTTATTCGAGAGAGGGGTTCTTGCCGAATTCTCATGTTGCCTATAACAATACCATCATTATGCCATCTTTGAATAAATTCTCTGATATGTGTTATCATCTCAGGCGTCAGAATCGTCTGTAAAACACCACGCACAGTCTCTCTTTGTTGCGGAACACAATCATTCATAAGAATAACGGCCGTATCGATGCGCTTTTTAAGGGAAAGGTGATCATTTCCAATAAGAGATAATAAATAAGTTCCAACGCGCTCTTTTTGTGTTGGGGTTCCATGAAGAAGAACTCTAAAAGCAATATCTCTCAAACCATTATGATACGAAAAGACAGCATCTGAAACCTCTCCTTCATCATTTAAGAGAGAGGTATTCAAAAAGTCTCCCGCACGTTCTTTTTGATCCTCAGTTTCCCCATATTGAAGGAGAAAGAGGGCAACTTCACGATGCGATGATAACAAACGTTCCCGCTCTCTCTCTTCTTTTGATTTTTTGTCTTGATGCCCCCAATGATGGTCAGTGGAGCCTTTCAAAATATCTGGATCCGACATCAGAGGAAGAAGGATCTCACCCATTCCTGCAGGCATTTCTTTTCCATAGGAATATCCGCTCAGAAAGAGAGCCGTATGATTAAAATCTTCCCTTGAAATCTGAGGGTCCTTCAGAACACCCCAAAGGATACGCCAGGCACGATTTCCTTGCATTTCTGATCTGGCACTTGGAGAAATGCCATTACAAAACGATTGCATTCTCCTTGAAATCTCTTTCCGCTTTTCTAAAGGTGCTCCTGGTCGCTCCATAATCGTCAATAAAGCGTCATAACCAGCGAGCTGCTCAGCTGTTAGGTGATGAGAGGAAGATCCAGAATAGTTTCTTTCAGCTATTTGTTCTGCAATACTAAACCGCTTTTCGAAAGAAAGAGAATTATCAAAATTCTGAACAGAATCTAATATTCGATGTATTAGTTTGACCCCTTGTTCAAAGTGTTCATAATGTCTTTTCTGAGAAGACCAACTAACTCTATTTGCTAATTCCACACAATTATCGGGAGAAAGAGCTGGGTTTTCAAGAAGGGAAATTAAAAGATCACTTGCGCGCTTCTGAGCTTCAGGATCTCCCTGTACAAGCATGGCGGTAAGTGGATCTATCTGAGCACAAAGCGCGCTCTCCTCTCGAAAATCCTCAACGATTGAAAATACATGATGGATCCCTGCTTTTTTTTGCTCTGGAGACCCTAGAGAAATAACTTTGTTTGCAAAGTCTAAACGCTCTCTTTGAGAAAAGGTCGATCCCTTATCTTCAAGAATAGATAACAAAAGAGCAGAGGCACGTACTGCCTGTCGGTGAGGCGTGACATGATTCCGACTTGAGGATTGATCGCCGATAAGGGACTCTGCAATATTCAAAAGATCTTTTTGAGAAATATCCGAATGATGAGAAAGGGTTTCTAAAATGTCAAAGGCCGTTTGTTTTTGAGTTTCTGTCCCTTTCCAAAGAACCCTATCTGCTTGTTTGATTCGGACCTTAAAAGGAAGATCTGTGCTTTGAGCAATGGATAATAAAATTGAATGCGCTGCTTCTTTTTGAGCTGTTGTCCCCGTATATAAAACCCTTTCTATTGCACTAAGACGGTCTTTTACATTAGCTCCCCATAAAAGCGGGTCAATGACTTGAGCCAATAGAAGAGAGTTAACGTCCTCCTGAAGTTCCGCTTTATTGACGTTCTGACTAAAATGAGTCATCGAATCAACACGCTCTTTAAAAGAAGGCCATATGGAGGGATCTTTCAAAAGAGCAAGCCAAACCGCAAAGGCCTTCTCTTTGTGTGCCTCTGTAGGTCCATACCAGCAAATATCACGTATCAACTCAAGGCGACTTGAGAGAAGGGAGGAATTTTCAAGAGGTTGAGCAGAAAGTTCCAATAAAAGAGAACATGCTGCCTCTTTTTGCTGAAGGCTTCCATATTTAGAAATCGTCTTCAAAAGACTTAACCTCTTCTGCGGATGAATGCCCTCTTTCTCAGATAGTACTTTTAAAGCGTCACAAGCCCTTTCTCTGTGTTTTTCAAGTCTACATTCGGCAACAATCCTTAAAGCAGTTCCTTGATTTTCTAGAGAATTCTGAGGATCTTGAGCGAAAGAGAAAAGCTTTTCCACAGCATTTTCTTTTGTCTCAGGTGTCCCATGCTCGAGAACTTGTCTGAGGTTCATGAAATGCGTATGAATGTCGTTTGGATGTGTTTTCTCTAATAAAAGAGCACCCGCCCGTCTTTTTTGATCCTCTGTTCCATGTTTATTAATCTCTTCTGCAAGGCTTCTCCGGTTTGCATCAGAAAGAGCAGATTGACTGTCTTCAATGAGAGACAGTAAATAGGTGCAGGCCTGCTCTTTTTGTTGCGAATTTCCAGTTATGAGAATACGGCTAGAAAAGAACCTGCGATCGTCAAGAGAAAGAGGTGAAGAATCTTCCCTTATAAGAGGGAGTAAGAATGCCGAGACTTCATGCTTTTGCTTTGCGGTAGCACCACGATCAAAGTGATTTCCCAGAAGAAAGCTAGCTATTTCTTTTCGCCGGGCAAAATCAATGTCAGTACGTCTCATAAGAGACAGTAAAAAATCCCCCGCACGTTCATAGAATTCTTTTAATTTTTCTGATCGCTCATAATTTCCCAATTTTTCAACAAGAAGTCTTGCAATTTTTATACGCTTCGATAAATCCAATTTGACGTCTTCTTGAAGAAAAGTGATCAAATGCTCAGCTGCCTTCACTTTGTCTGTCTCTTTTGAATTCCAGCTAGAAACAATATCTTCACAAAAATCTTTTCTTTCATCGAGAGAATCATTAGAAGTTTCAAAAATTGACCAAAGAACTGCATAAGCACGCGCAGAATTATTATGAGAACGAACAAAATTTGAATGTAGTGATGTCAACATAAATGCAGCAGATTTTCGGTATTCAATAGAAAGAGGAGAGGCAGGATCTTCAATTATCTTCAAAAGAGCTTCCCGCATCGTTTCTTGAGGCACAATTTCTTCGTAAGGCTCCGCCAAAGGATCAAATTTATAATCCCTCCAAAAAGACTCATATTCTTTTTTCCATAATTCAAAAGGAACATTCGGGCTTCCAAAACGGTCTAATAAAAACTCTTCTCTTTGCTGAAGTGTCCCCAGGGATCCAATCATATGAGAAATTTTTTCTTGGGCTTCTTGGGAAAGAGTAGGATCTTTTGTAAGAGATACCAAAAGAGGGTACAGAGCTTCTTTTTGAGAATTTGTTCCATATTTCATAATAAAGGTTGCTATAGAGAGACGATGCGCATTTTCAGCTTTTTCATAAAAAGAATATAAAATGTGGCATACTTGTTCGCTCTGGATTTGATCTTCTGGGTCTACTTGATTCCCAGTCATGCTCTCGTTTTCTTCTCTATGAGACTCAAGAATATATGCGATATCCAAGCACCTTTCAAACGGAAAGTTAGATGTCTGCAGAACAGAAATTAAAAAATTCCTTGCCATTTTTCTTTGATCTTGCTTTTTACTCCATAATATTTTTTGAGCAAGATCAATACGGTCCTCGTTCGTCAAAAGTTGAGAAGTTTGAAAGACAAAAAGCAAACTGTCATAGAGACTCTCTTCTTGATCCTCACTTGAATTCCAATGAAAATAATTAAAAATTTCTGTGCATTCTTGATATGATCTTTCAGGGCTTCTCAAGAGCTCCATCAATTGTTTAAAAGCCTTATCTCCACTCTTCTCATCACCTAAGTTCAAAATAGAAAAAAGGTTTTTGACACGCTCTGTGAAAGAACTTCCTTCCGCGCTTTCCATCTTCGAAAGCTGAATAGACGCCATTTCTGCTTTTTGAGTGGGTGTTCCTCTCCAGTTAATTTTTTCTTTAACGCTTTCAAATGTCTCCAAAGTCATTGTCTGATAATTTGCACCCAAAAGAGTTAATAAAAGAGCACAGACATTTTCCCCATAGTCATTGAAACGACACGATAAAATATCATTCAGACAATCAATACGTTCTTCTAGAGAAGTGAATTCAGAAGAAGTAACAGCAAGATTCGCCAAAGCTGACACTGCTCTTTTGTCTTCGTCGAGAGCCTTACGATAAGCTATTAACTTTAAGCCGCTAAGACGGGTGTTGAGATCGAGAGAAGCAGTTTCTAAAACCGTGCAAATCTCGTTACATGCCTTCTTCTTTTGATCATCATTTCCATAAGAGATAACGATCTCCAGAGTTTTCAAATATTCTTTAACATCTCTTTTATCCTTTTCGGACAATCCCAACAAATGATCGCAGGCGATTTTCTTATGGTCTGAAGTCCCATGGGAAGCAACAGTCTGAAGAAAAGACCGACGCAGAGAATTTTCTTGAGTCTCAGCCAAACTTAATAAAGCAGCACCTGCTCTCTCTTGAAGTTCATTTTTACAGCTACTAATGATTTTATTTAAGATACCAACACGCTCTTTCGCGTCTGGTTGTAATGTATTAGAAATCTTTTCAAGCTCCAAAAAAGCCTCGTGCGCGAGGTCTTTATTCTGCGAATTAACGACATAATAAAGAGCCGCAAGAGCTTCATTTTGAGGGACTCCTAAACGACGAGACCGCGCAAGAAAAAAAGATGCACAAATTTCTTTGTGTTTCTTTTCGCGAGACCAGGATAATATACTTGCAATATCAAGTTCGCTGTCGATGGACAAAGTACTATTAGGATCTAGGAGAATAGAACTCAAGGCATCATAAACAAAAACCAAAGGCATCTCTTCACTGGATTGATACGCCATTGTCTTAAGGGTTTCTAAACGCTCTTGAAAGGAGAGGAAAGTTGGATTTTCAAGAAAAGGTTGTAAAACAGAAAGTGCTCGCTTTCGCTGTTCCATATCCTGCGACTTGAAAACATTTAAGGCAGCTTTGACACGAAGAAGGTTTGGAGAAAGAGATGCTTTAGAATTTTCTCTTGAAAAAAGATCAGGAACAGAATTTTCAGCAATGCCCATAAAAATGTCTGCTATGAATTCTTTTGCATTCGGCATATCTTTAAAAGTATTTTCTAAGGTGCTCCGACACTGGTGTGATCTCCAGCTATCCGACAATATATCACTTACTATAAACATCACTACATTTTGTCTCTCCGGAGAAAGTCCTTCTTTACGAATAACTTTTCCGATAATCTCAAGTCTGGAACTTTCGCTTGAATGAGAGTTTTTGGCAGCCTCTACTAGAAAAGAAGAATATTTTTGACCATCTTCTTCTTGATCATAAAAATGACATGCGAGTGAAGTACGTTCATACATTGACAGTTCAGGATTATCGAAAAGAGTTTTTAAAACATTTTGCACACGCTGCTTGTATTCTGGAAAAAGTTCTGATTTCTCCCTTAATCTCCCAGAAAGATTATATTGCATCTGCCTCTTATATATATTTCTTTCCATCGTCTCTAAAAGAGTACGGTAACTCTGTGCTTTCTGTTTTTCATCCCCGCCCTCAAGAAGAACATTCACAGATGTAAGCCATGACATTGCTGAAAGGTGTTGCTGATGAGGAATCATACCTTCAAAAAATTCAACGGTTTCGGGTAAAATTTTATTTGGGTCGTCAGGGAGAGACCTAATTGTATCTATAACCTTTTGATCCAAATCACTATTTATTGTTCCCCGTGAAGGAGAAGATAAAAATTGTGCTGAATAAAGGTCCGTGTCTTCGGTGCCATAACCCATTCCGTTCGACTCAAGCGAGAAAAGAGAAAGGCTTCCTAACATAGCAACAAGTATGTGAGACCGCACAAAATACTTTGTTGAAAAAACTGACATTTTGAAGTTCCCTTATTTAATCAATTAATAAAAAATTACCAAAACTAAATTTTACGTTTTCAGTTTGTTGTCTCTCTTTTCAATCTCACGACTGGCCAAAGATTAAAATAAATTCTAAAATATAAAGAAGTATTGAAAACAAACATAAAATTGATACTCTTTATTTTTTACTCCAAAAATGAAAGATCAATTCATTGCTGATTAACACGCTTTAAAAAAGATAAAAGCCTATTTTGGAACAATATTGCAAGAAAAAAATGTTTTTACTCTAATAATTCAAATGATTATCTGCGAGAATATTCAGCAACGTAAGTATAGCGTTTTCATTTTTAGGAAGCATCTTCCCAAGAGTCAACCTGTCAAAGAATATGCTGGGAATATATTGGTTTTTATTACGGTTTCCACTTTGAAAAGCAAAAATTACGAGAATCTTCATTTTTGAGATCTCTTTTTCTTAAAGTTGCGAACGTCTAAGCAACAATTATGAAAATTCAAAATAAAAAAATATCTTTTAAATGAAAAAGTATTAAATATGGGAATCATCTTGACTTTAAATGAAAATGTAGGCTCAATTATTTTCAATACTTTTAATAAAATCTTTTATTTACAACGAGATCTTATTTTAAGAGTCGAAAGAATTAAAAAGATTAAAATAGTTTTCAATGATGCAAGAAATACAAACTCTCTTCCCGCATGACTTTTATATAAAGCATTTATCAATTCTTCGTAATGTTCATTTTACAGCACGAGAAATAGATGTAATCGCCTGCATTATAAGTGCAAGAAGAACAAGTAAAATCGCATCGTTTTTATCGATTAATCCAAGAACAGTTGAAACTCATATTCGTAATATTATGCTTAAACTTGAGTGTAATTCACAAGAAGGGATTATCGACTTTATTGAAAACTCTGATAAATTATCTCTTTTAAGAAAATATTATGTGCTCTTACAATTGAAAAAGGCTTTTGAGAAAATTTTAAATACGGTTTCAACATTCAGACAAGAAAAAATCCCCCTTTGTTTTTTGATCTCTGAGAATGACAAAGATTTTTTTATAGTTCAACTCAAGGAACACTTAAAACAAGCAGGTATCCGTCTTGTGACATCTGCTCGTAAAGCAGAGGCAGATAATACTCTTGTTGTTCTGCCTAAAAACGGGCCAGAAGAAGATTTTTCTACTCTTCTTCAAAAAGGAAATAAAAGTCAGAATAAAGTAATCTTCCTTTTATTAGACAAAATACATGATATTGAAATTAATAAAAAAAATCTTTCATATGATGTGGTAGATTTTTCAAAACAAAAAAATTATTATTTTTCTTTTTTTGATCTTCTTAAGAAACTTATTCCAACTTTTAATTTTGATAAAATTCTTTCTGATTTTAAAGAAAAATATAAAAATGTTTCTTTTGAAACAAAATCTCTTCATCATTCATCAGATGAGAAAAAATTAGAAAAGAGGAATCAAAAACGTATAGGATTCCTTATATTTTTTATGGGATTCAGTATTATTTTTGTGGGAAGTTGTTTTTTAATTTTTCTTGATCATCAAAAAGAAACTAAAAGTACTATGTTAAGATCAGATTTGGTTCTTCCTAAAAAATCTATTCTTCTTGATCGTTTTGAACTTTTAGGCGAAATCGAAAAAAAACTGAATGAAAAAGAAGGGATTCAAACGGTGGCTCTTGTTGGGGTGGGTGGAGCCGGAAAAACAACCGTTGCGCGTTTATATGCACAAACGCAAAAAATGAATTCCATATGGGAAATTAATGCAGAAACACCTGAATCACTTCATGAATCTTTTGAAAAGCTTGCTCACGTTCTTGCAAGAACTGAAATAGATCAAAAAGGTTTAAAAGAAATTCTGGAAATGAGAGATCCGATTGAAAAAGAAGATGGAATGATTCAATTTGTGAAAGAGCGCCTTCGTTCTCAATCAAATTGGCTCTTACTTTATGATAATGTTGTTGCATTTGCAGATATTCAAAATTACTTTCCGCATGACTCAATGACATGGGGATCTGGAAAGGTCATTCTTACAACACGTGATGCTAATATCGAGAATAATGAGCATGTTAACCATGCCATTTTTATAGGAGAACTTAATCCACAGCAAAAATTCACACTTTTTACAAAGATTATGACTCAGGATTGTACGAAAAAAAATACAAATGTATGTAATGAAAAAACAAGGGCGTTTTTAGAAAAAATCCCTTCATTCCCATTAGATGTTTCTATTGCAGCTTATTATTTAAAAGCAACAAACGTGCCCTATGATACTTACTTAAAAAACTTAGCTTATTTTGATAAAGATTTTACGAATGTTCAAGAAAGCATTTTAAGAGAGACCGGAGAATATTCAAGGGTACGATATGGTATTATTACATCTTCTTTAAGGAAGATTTTAGAAACAAATTCTGAATTTGAAGAGCTGTTGCTGTTTATGATGATGTTGAACCCTCAAGAAATTCCAAGAGATTTATTGAATAATCTCAAAGGCGATGTGCTTGTAAGCCATTTTATTTTTAATCTCAAGAAATATTCTCTTCTTACAGGTGAATCTTCGACGCCACGGGCTTTCAACTCAGCAGTTTCAATTCATCGAAGTACACAAGCAATTGGTTTATCGTATCTCTTTCAAAAATTCGAGTTTGAAAAAAATAAAAAAATGGTTAAATCGATCTCAGAAAAATTAATAAATTATATTGATCAAGCGATACAAGAAGAAAATTTAGAAAAAATGAAATTCTTGATTAATCATAGTGATGCTTTCTTGAAGCATAAAAAATTGTTAATGCCGGAGATAGAGGGAATTATAAAAGGACAATTGGGAATTATATGTTATTTTTTAGGTGATAATATAAAAGCAAAACTTTATTTTGAAGAGAGTCTTTCTATTTTAAATAAATTTCATGAAAAATATCCAACGCGTATTGCGTTGTTCACAGGATATTTAGGAAATGCCTGGAGAGATCTTGGAGACTATCATAAAGCAAAGATGCTAATCAAGAAAGCTCTCTCTATCTATGAAAAATGGTCTCCTCAAGATAATTTTAAGCATGCATATTTTCTAGTTTTTTTAGGCATTGTTGAGCGATTCTTAGGGAATTACGATGCTGCTAAAATTGTCTTTGAAAAAGGACAAGGCATTCAGAAAAAGTATTTTCCAGAAATTGAAAATTATGCAGCGTGGGTATCCGGACAGCTGGCGATTCTTGAGAGGGAACTGGGGGACTATGAAAAGGCAAAAAATATCTTGGAAAAGAGTCTTAACAGTTTTAAAAAAGACCGTTTGCCTGATCATTTTGATATTGCTTGGGCTTTAGAACATTTAGGCGTTGTTTATACAAAACTTGGGTTATATGAAAAAGCACGAGAAGCGCTTGAGCAAAGTCTTAAAATTTATGCTGTGTCTTTGCCAGATCAAATTGGCCCTAGCTGGATTTTACATCATACGGAATCTCTTCATGATTCTAAAAGTGATGAAAACGTAACAACCTTATTTGATCAGCTTCTTGAAAATTATAGAACTCATTTTCATGATAATTACATTTATGTGGCTTATCCATTAAGTAAATTAGGAAATCTTTATAAAGAGCTGGGCGATTATGAAAAAGCAGAAATATTATTGAAACAAAGTCTTGCAATTTATCAAAAAAACTATGGAGAAAATCACCTTGCAAGCATACAAACATTAAGTGATTTGGGGCATCTTTATTTTCTCAAAGAAAAATTAGATGATTCAGAGGATCTTTTAAAAAAATCTTTAAAGATCTTAGAACAAAATCACCATTCTGAAAGGTACATATGCCTTGAAAGGTTATCAGAGCTTTTCTTAAAAAGATCTAAAATAGAGATGGAAAAAGGATATAAAGAAAATGCTCAAAATTTTAAAGAACAAGCACTTTCTTTCTTAAAAAAAGCACTTGAGGTTGCAAAAGCTCAATTTGGAAAAGGCAGTCCCCATGTTATAAGACTTGAAGAAAAGCTTAAAAACTTTGAATGAATCAAAAGCTTGCTGCAGATGAATTTCACTGTATATTATACGAAAAATTATGATATGCTTTATTTTATGCTAAGGATGTGCCCCTATTATGATGAATCAACAAAATAAACCCTATACTATAAAAATTGGGACAAGTGATTTTAAAACCTTGGTTACAGAGAGTACGCTCTATGTAGATAAAACACTTTTAATTAAAAGTATTTTGGAAGATGCACATGATGTGCTCTTAATAACCCGCCCCCGCAGATGGGGAAAAACTCTTAACATGAGCATGCTTAATTCTTTTTTTTCGATTCCTGTGAAGGAAGAGGGGCAACAAGATGAAGAAGAATTCTCTAAGCGACAAAATCTTTTCTCCCATATGAAGATCGGAGCTTTCCCTGAGATTTTAGAAAAATATCTTGGGAAGGTACCAACAATTTTTGTCTCTTTTAAAGGCGTTAAAGGAACGAGCTATGAGACAATTGAAAGCGCTCTTAAAGATGTTATTTACCGAGCTTATACAGCTCATAAATACCTTCTTCAAAGTCAAAAATTAGATGAGATACAAAAGAACCTGTTCACAAAATTTATTACAAAGAATTTTGATCTTTCTGAGCTTGAAAATAGTCTTTTGTATCTCAGTGAAATGCTTTATCGACATTTTGGTCAAAAAGTTTTCATTCTTATCGATGAATATGATACGCCTTTAAATGATTGGTATGCCCTTAAGTTGGCCCAAGAAACGATGATTTCTCAGGAAAAAGATCTCTATTTTCAGAGTGTTTTGAGACTCTTTCGAGAATTTTTGGGAAGTTGCCTTAAAGATAATATCTATCTTGAAAAAGGAGTGGTGACTGGAATTCTTCGGGTGGCAAAAGCCAACCTTTTCTCAGGCGTTAATAATCTAGGAGAAGATTCGGTTTTAGATAAACGGTACGCTTCTCATTTTGGATTTACAGAAGAGGAAGTCAATACACTCCTTTATAAAGTTGGATTAAACAAAGAGGCAAAAACATCAACTGAACTTAAATCTTGGTATAATGGATACAA
>JAFEBT010000054.1 GCA_018242545.1 Pseudomonadota bacterium | reverse complement strand
TTGTTGAGGTTTTATGAAGAAAATCTTTGCGGCAATTTCTTATCTTTTTATGTTTGCGTGCAAGCTTTTTACAGTGTTTTTTCCAGTTTTGGCTTCCTTTCTTTTTACGTGATAGTTTCTTTTGTGAGCATTTAAGAGCATTGCTATACTTTTTTAAACTGTTGAGAGCAGGAATCTGGTCCCCATTTGAGAGTGTTGCAAAGTAGGCAATTCCTAAATCAATCCCAGCCATTGAGGTGGATGGATGAACAGACGTTTCAATCTCTTGCTCCACTTGAAAGCTTATAAACCAATCTCCTCCCTCATAGGAGATCGTGACATTTTTAAGCGTTCCAATAACATCTCGACTTTTCCAGTACTGTACCCATCCAATTTTAGGCAAATGAACACGCTTATTTTTTTGATCCAGAGTAATTTGTTTTGCATCTGGGAAACGACATGTTTCTCGTCTTCCACGCTTTTTAAATTTTGGAAGTCCCGCTCCTCTTTTAAAAAAATTGACATAGGACTTTTCCAAATCCATCAACTTTTGTTGGAGAATTTGAGCAGGTGCTTCTTTTAAAAAAGAGATTTCCGCGTCCTTTTTCCAAACAACAAGATAACGCACTAATTCAGGATAACTCAATTTCCTTTGCTCTTTTTCATAAAGTTCTTTTTGAAGAACAAGGGCTTTATTATACGTAAAACGCGCACAGCCCATATAGTTCCGCAAAACTTGGGTTTGAGAAATGCTTGGTTTTAATTTAAATTGAAACGTCTTTCTAATTTTCATTCAAGTATGCTAATGAATTTTTTGTACAGAATCAAGATCATGAGCTCAGAAAAATGGAATGTTGACTAAATTTTTTTTCTGAGTAAGATTTATGAGTTCTTCAACCTACTTTAAAATCGGCGCTCTCATCTCTTCTCTAAAGAAAAGAGTTTTCAAGCGCCTCATTATAAAATCAATGTCTCTCTTATGTTTTTTTTAAATCTAATAATGAGTTTTGTTTATGCGCCCTTCTTCCCGACGTTCCAATGAGCTCCGAGCTGTTACCCTTGATATTCAATGTTCTAAATATGCAGAAGGCTCTTGCTTAATTCAGTTAGGAGATACACACGTCCTGTGTCTTGCAACCATTGAAGACCGTGTTCCTCCTTTTCTAAAAAACACAGGAAAAGGTTGGGTTACAGCTGAATATGGAATGATTCCACGCGCAACCCATGGCCGAACAGATCGAGAAGCTTCCAAAGGAAAACAAACCGGAAGAACACATGAGATTCAAAGACTTATAGGAAGGTCTTTAAGATCTGTAACAGACATGGGCGCTTTTGGAGAACGTCAAATTCGATTAGATTGTGATGTCCTACAAGCAGATGGCGGCACTCGGACGGCATCTATTACAGGAGCTTACGTTGCACTTTATCTTGCTTTTCAAAAACTTTTGAATGAAAAATTGATTTCCACCCATCCTTTAAAAGATTTTGTTGCGGCCGTTTCCTGTGGAATTTATGAAGGAGTGGCTGTGTTGGATCTTGATTACAATGAAGACAGTGTTGCTCAAGCAGATGCAAATTTTGTTCTCACAGGGCAAGGAAGCATTATCGAAATTCAAGGCACAGCTGAAAAAGAGCCTTTTGAAGAGTCTCTCTTTTTAGAAATGCTTGCGCTCGCACGGCAAGGGACACAAGAACTCATTGCAGCCCAAAAAAAAGTCCTTCTTCCTCATCTTTTAAGTATTTAATTTTTGAGCTAAAGACGCATGGATCCTTTAGCACTTTATATTCACTGGCCTTTTTGTGTCTCGAAATGCCCTTATTGTGATTTTAATTCTCACGTTAGAGAACGGGTAAACCACACCATATGGACACAGGCTCTTCTTCAAGAACTTCAAACAGCTTCTTTAACTCAAAAAAGACCGCTCAGTAGTATTTTTTTTGGCGGCGGAACCCCCTCCTTAATGGAACCTCAAACCGTTTACAGTTTAATTGAAGAAGCAAAAAAATTATTTGGATTTAGCTCTCACATTGAAATTACCCTTGAGACGAATCCAAACTCTTTTGAAACTCAACGTTTCTTAGATTTTAAAAGTGCAGGCATTAACCGCGTTTCTATTGGTATTCAATCTTTTGAGCAAGAAGCCTTAAAGTTTTTAGGACGAGCTCATTCCTTGGCTGAAGCTTATTCTGCCCTTGAATCTGCCCAAAAAATTTTTGAACGTGTTAGTTTTGATCTCATCTATGCACGTCCTCACCAAACTCTAAAGCAATGGGAAGCTGAACTCTCGCATGCTCTCACGTTTTCTCCAACCCATCTTTCTCTTTATCAACTCACTTTTGAAGAAGGAACAGTTTTTGAAAAGAAGCTTAAAAAAGGGGATATTAAAGCCCTCAGTGAAAATATGTCTTCTCTTCTTTATGAAAAAACACAAGAAATTATGAATCATCATTTTTTACCTGCTTATGAAGTCTCAAATCATGCTCAAAAAGGACAAGAATCACGGCATAACTTATGTTATTGGAACTATCATGATTATATTGGAATTGGCCCAGGCGCCCATGGGCGTATTAGGGAAGAGCATAATGAAAAAAAAGGAAATTATGCAACTCAAAACCTTAAACTTCCTGAAAAATGGCTTGCAGGTGTTCAAAAAGAAGGACATGGCCTTGAAACAAAACTTTGTTTAGAAAAAGAAACAATGTTTGAAGAAGCTCTCCTTATGGGAATTCGTCTCAGAGAAGGAATTGTTCTTGAAACACTCAAGAGAATTTCAGAAACCCTATTGAATTCTCTTCTCGCACGCCCCTCTTTAAAAATTCTAGAACAAGAAGGATTTTTAGTAAAAACACCCACACATCTTAAAGCAACATCTAAAGGAATGCCTATTTTGAATGCCATTCTTGCTTATATAATATAGCCTCCTAATGCCAGGGGCGTTGGGAACAACTCATCTTGAAATTTTCTTCTTTAAAAAGAAATAAAATTTCAAATAGTTTCTTCCTTTTGAGCAACCAGAAAGTAAACAGATGGGAAACGTGACTTTGTGTGAAGGAGGAGATCTAATAAATAGAAAGGGAAAACAAATAAGATAAAATTCAAAGAATTTATAAATTGTTTCCATAAAGGAATATTAAACCCCAAAAAGGTAAAAGCAATATTAAAAGGCTCGATGAAGGTTGAAAAAAAGCCTCCAGATGATTGAAGAGTAATAATTTTAAAGCCAGAATCTCCAAGCATTTTCTTTAATCCAAATTCTGTAAATCTGTAATAATCATGAGGGAGCCCATGAAGGTAATAGAAAAAAGGAACACCAATTAAGAGTTTTCCTTTTGCATGCAAAATACGATCTAATTCTTGAAGAGCTTTTTGAGGATCTTCTAAATGTTCTAATACTTGATTACAAAAAATACTATCAAAAGATGCATCATCAAATTTTAGATCATTAATATCATATCGATAATCTAAACTTTTATGATTACTAAATTTATCTACTGAAACATAAGATATACAATGTTTTGTAAGATCCTTTTTATAAAGCATTGTTCCTGCGCCGACATCTAACAACTTTCCCCTCATATATTTCGCAATAAGAAGAAAAAGAGCCTTATGCATTGCATATCCAATCGGGGTTAATCTCCATGTCCAAAAAGTTTGATGAGAGTCCTCTTCTCGAGATGTTATTTTTTTCCATTGTCTTTCTAAAAAATGCACCATCATAGTAAAATCTTCTCCTGAAAATTTTTTAGATCTACTTGAATTTGATTGAAAAAATTAGTATCCGATTTTAAAAAAAAGAACAAGGATTGTTTTTTCTTTACACTTGAACAACCTGTGTCAAAATGGTTATATATGCTTAAGCTTGCTTTTGTTTCATTACGCACCCTTTCTTACTCTATCCACAGTATAATTGTTTCACATAAATTTTACGGATCCGTGTGATATATGCCCTCTAAAAACCTTGATAATTCACCTCCTTCTATCTCTCTTTTTTACAATGAAAAATGGTCAAATACAGTCTGGGAAGATATGGTTCTTTATTCTCCCATTAGTCGGCATATTAACCGATGGATTCTAAAACTTATTCATCTTATGCCAGAAAAGCCAAAAACCATTGTTGAAGTTGGGTGTGGAAATGGAAAGCTCTTAACATATCTTCACAAAAAACTTAATATGGTCACCTATAGCGGGTCTGACATTTCAGAAGTTGGGATTCAACAGTGTAAAGAAAAATTTCCCAGTGGCGATTTTTTACACCAAGATCTAACAAAAGTAGAAAATCCTTTTCATAAAATTTTTGATCTTTGTATTTGTTCTGAAGTTATTGAACACTTAGAAGACGATCAAGCCGCCTTTGAAAGTTTCTCCCTTATGGGACGCTATGTTATTTTAACAGTTCCTGCAGGTCCTCTTGATGAAATGTCCAAAGGAATGGGGCATTATCGACATTATTCAGGGGAAGAACTTGAAAAAAAACTTCATAATGTTGGATTCGAGATTGTTTATAGAAAAGAATGGGGAGCTCCCTTTGCTTATCCTCTTTACTCATCTCTTCGAAATAAGATGGGAATGTCATATGTTACAGGGCACTATAAATGGCATAAGAAGATTTTAACACATTTCCTTTATTCTATTTTTCATCTTAACGATTTTTTTAATTTTGGAAATCAGCTCTTTATTTTAGCTCGTAATACAAAGTTTGCATCCCACTCATGATTCCTCAAAAAAATCGTCCTCTTAAGCTTGCTTTTATTTGCCATGAATTTCCTCCGATTGGAGGAGGAGCTGCAACAGCACTTGATCAACTTACAAAAAACTTAGCCTCTTTAGGACATGAGATTCTTGTTCTTACAATTGGTCCTAACAGCACCTCTTCTTATCCCTCACTTTCAAATCGTAAAATTGTGGCTCTTGCAAACATTCGAAAAAACCCTTCTTGTCCCTCTTTATTGGAATTTATTGCTTCATATTTCTTTATAAGATTTAAATCTTCTTTCTACTTAAATAACTTTAAACCGGACGTCATTATATCTTTTCTTGCATTTCCTGCAGGGCATGCAATACTTCCCTATATTAAACGTAAAAAAGTTCCTTTTGTTGTTTCTATCCGAGGCGTAGATGCTCCTGGATTTTACGAAAATCGCTTAAAAGGACTTGTCAAATTTCTTATACCTTATCTTATAAAACCTGTCCTTTATGCGTCAAATCTTGTTTATACCAATGGACAGCATCTAAAAGATCTTGTTGAACAATCTTTTAAAAATCTTCCTCTTGTGAATCTTCCTAATGGAGTCCATGTTCCGCCTTCATTCGATGTCTCTCAAAGAAATTTTGAAAGATTAAATCTCATTTTTGTAGGACAACTTATTCCCCGAAAAAGAGTTATAGAAACCCTAAAAGGGGTTATGCTATTTGCTCAGCATACAACTCAACCCATTACACTAACCTATGTTGGAACAGGAGAACTTGAAGCTGAACTTCGCAAAATAGCTAAACATCACCCTCCTAATCTTCAAGTTATTTTCAAAGGATACATGCCACGCTCCGACCTTTTCTCTCTTTATAAACAACAACATGTTATGATGCACCTTTCTCATGATGAGGGCGTGTCAAATACTCTTTTAGAAGCTTTTGCGCAAGGCCTTGCACTCGTCGTCTCTCAAAATGTTGTTTATGAAATGAATATTTCAAAGAATTTTCCTGGAAAAATTCTCTCTTCGTTTTCAGCTGAAGAAATTGCGCAAAATTTACAGGAACTCTTCTCAGATTCCAAAAAACTAAAAAGCTTTTTTCAAATCTCAAAAAAACATGCAGAAAATTTTTCTTGGCATACACATACGCAGATTTTCTTAGACCATATTCAGAGGATTTTATGAAGAAACCTTTTATTTATTTTTTAAAATTTATGGTCTCAAGTATCTTAATTTTTTGGATTCTCAAAAAAATTAATTTTAACGACTTTAAACATACCTTTTCACATATTTCACTTCATACCCTTTCTTGGATTATATTTTTTGCAATTTTACAAACCTACTTTATGGGATTAAGATGGTACTATGTTCAACAAAAATTTATGGATTCTGTCTCTTTGAAAACATCTTTAAAGTATATTTGGATGGGGCAATTTTTTAGCCAATTTATGCCAGGTGGCATGATTTCTGGTGATATTATCCGAGGCTGGTATCTAAAATCAGCCCATTTAAATCTCAAAAAAATATCTCAGATAATCATCCTTGAGAAATTTTTTCTCATTATTGGAATCATTTTATTTTGCCTGCCTTATTGTGCTTTTCATTTTCCATCTCTCTTAATCCCAATTACTTTCTTAGCTCTTGGGGGGATTTGGTATATTTTTAAAAAAAGACTTCATTTTAAAAATGTTTGTCCTATTTTTATATGTACGATTATTATAAATGGATTCGCCTGTCTAAATTTATATTTTTTAATGCAGGACTTTAATCCACACATTTCGCTTCTTTCTGCTTTCATCTTCATGCCTGTTATTACGTTTGTTGGAACATTTCCCATTTCATTTGGAGGGTGGGGAATTAGAGAAGGAGCAACGATTTATTTCTTAAAAGACTTAGGCTTTTCAAGTGAAGTTTCCTTAACCATTAGCTTGGCTCTTGTTTTTTCATCTTTTATTTCTTCCCTTCCAGGACTTTTTACATGGATTTCTATTCGAAACCAAAAATCTCATAGGAGCAGTTAATGTGCGGCATAACAGGATTTTGGGATTTTAATCATACAAGAACGACAGAGATGAATAGAAACATTGTACAGAACATGGCCGATGCCCTCATGTCACGAGGGCCCGATGCCTCTGGAATCTGGCAAGATGAAAAATCAGCTCTTTTTTTTGGTCACAGAAGACTCTCTATTATAGATCTTTCTGAACATGGCGCTCAACCCATGATCTCTTCTTCTCAAAACTATGTTATTACTTATAATGGAGAAATTTTTAATGCTCCAGAGATTCGCTCTGAGCTCCTAAATTATGGAATCTCTTTCAGAGGGTACTCTGATACAGAAGTTATTCTTGAGGCTTGTGAAAGATGGGGTATTGAAGTTGCTTGTAATAAATTCAATGGAATGTTTGCTTTTGCTCTATGGTCAAAAAAAGAACAAAAGCTTTATCTTGTTCGGGACCGAATAGGAATTAAACCTCTTTATTGGGGAATACAAAATAATATTTTGTTTTTTAGCTCTGAGCTTAAAAGTCTTAAAAGTCATCCTACTTGGTTTCCTCATCTCTCTCTCGAGGGGCTTGGCCTTTATTTAAAATATAATTATATCAAAGCACCTTATACAATTTTTGAAAATATGTTTAAGGTTAATCCTGGTTGTTACGTTGAAATTGATGCAACAGGACATTCAAAAGAAATACCTTTTTGGAAACTTTCTGATCACTTTATACCTAAAAAAGAATATGCGTCAATGACACCAGCTGATCATGAGATGTTTTTAACCTCTCTTCTAAAAGATTCTGTCAAAAGAAGAATGGTCTCCGATGTTCCCATTGGAACTTTTTTATCAGGCGGGATTGATAGTTCCCTTGTTACAGCGTTAATGCAAGAATCTTCAATCACACCCATCAAAACATTTTCCATTGGATTTGAAGAAGATTCCTATAATGAAGCTCCTTATGCAAAAGCGATTGCTGATTATCTTAAAACAGATCATCATGAACTTTCCATAAGCTCACAAGAAGCACGTGATGTCATTCCTCATCTTTCCCATATTTATGACGAACCTTTTGCAGATGCTTCTCAAATTCCAACCATTCTGGTCTCAAAATTAGCGAGAACAAAAGTCACTGTAAGCCTCTCTGGAGATGGTGGAGATGAATTATTTCTTGGATACGATAAATATCAAATTGGTGAAAAATTATATAACGCTCAAAAGTTCTTTCCAAAAATTTTTAAAGATCTCCTATCAGGCGGGCTGAGTCATTTTTCTCCTTCTCATTGGAATCATATTATATCCTTAGCCCCTAAACGTTATCAATTTTCTAATCTTTCTGAAAAGTCACATAAAATTTCTGATGTTTTAAAAGCTAAAACGCCTCTTGATTTTTTTCAATCTCTTGTGAGTATTTGGGATACTCCGCAAAATATTCTTAAACCACATCTTAAGAATCTTCCTTCTCTTTATCCCCCTGAAACAATTTCTTTTTTAAAAGATCTGTTAACGCTTCAATCTTATGGAGATCTCAAAACCTATCTTCCCGAATGTATTTTAACAAAAGTTGATAGAGCAAGTATGAGTGTTGGACTTGAAGCACGTGTGCCGCTCTTGGATTATCGCATTGTTGAATATGCAGCACATCTTCCGTCTTCTCTTAAGTTTTTTCATAAATGTCCCAAATATCCCTTACGTAAAATACTTTCAAATTATATTCCACCATCTCTTATGAATCATCCCAAAAAAGGATTTTCTGTTCCCATCGGCGTCTGGTTACGTGGGCCTCTTAAAGACTGGGCAGAAGATCTACTTTCTGAAAAATCCTTGGCTGAAGGAAATCTCTTTAAACCTGACATTATTCGCTCAAGATGGCGTGCGCATTTATCTGGAAAAGCAAATTTTGAGTATGCACTTTGGGGAATTTTAATGTTTCAGCAATGGCGCCATTCTTCAAAATATTCTCTTCCGTCTCTTTAGAATTTTGATAAATATGCCGTTATTAAAATTAAAACCAAAAGGTAGATAAATAAGTTAATAAAAGGATGTCTCATGGTCAGTAAATCTTCTTCCTCTTCCTTTTCTGAACTTTTTCGTTCCTCCTCGGTTCAAATCTCATTTTTAATTTATATTTGTATTCAAGGTATTCTTTTATATCAAAGTGATGTAAATTCTTCCCTAATGGGAGATGCCAGTATGTATTATGAAAATTCTCTCAGCTTTCTTGAAAAACGGCCTTATGCGTTTTTTGACCGGCTCCCTTTCTATCCATGTGTTCTTTCTTGTATTCTTTGGATTTTTGGAAAAAACAATCTTACCTTTTGTGTGATATTTCAATTTATACTTCATATTGGACTTGCTTTTTTTGCTTTTAAAATTGCAAATTTAATTCTTCCAAAATGGAAAAACAGCGTCTTTATTTTGGTCCTTTTAAATCCTTGCAGTATTTTTCATACACATGTCTTAATTACAGAAACACTTTATGCTTTTCTTTTTGGTGTCGCCTATTACTGGCTTCTTAAAGGAGCCTCTCAAAAACATTGGCTTTCCATTCTTGGAAGCGGGTTATTTGTAGGACTCATGGCATTGACAAGACCAGAAGCCAAATTTCTCCTTTATCTCTTACCTTTTGCAGTCTTTTATTTTTTTATTGTCTTTCATCATTTGAAGCAAAATTGGAGGAGTCTTTTTTTTATCAGTTTGTTTGCATTTGGAATCGGGTATTTAATAACAATGCCTTGGCAAGTTTATCTCTCTCACCAAATATCTCACCATAACATTGATCCTTCTCAAAAACAATTTGATCATATTAGTTTTACTCTTGCCATTTTAGAAAATCTCGCTCAAGGAAAAGATGATCTTATCGAAACATATACATCTATTGTTATTCCAAAGGGAGATGAAGCCTTTCTAAAACTCCCAAATCATTCAGAAATGACCCTTCATGAAAAACATAATTTTCTGAATCATTATTATTTTAAGCAACTTTTGACATATTCTCCTTCGCTCTATGCACGCGCATTTTTACATTCTTGGTCAATGATTTATCTTGCAAGTGGCTCTCAAATTTTGATGAATCTTCTTCATCAAGAAAACTCTATCCCTAAGGATTTCCAGCATAAACCAAATATACTTAAAAATATGATCCAACAAATAAAAATGACACCTCTCTCCTTTTCAATCACTACCTTTTTGTTTCTTATAAATTTTTTTCTTAGAATTTTAGATCTTGTTGGCCTTTTTTCCTTGTTTATCAACAAGCATTATAAATTCCTTTTCGTCTCGGTGCCACCTGTGTTATTTGTAACTTTCATCTCGCTCTTCGATGGACAAAGCAGATCACGTCTTTCTCTTGAACCAATTCTAATGATTTGGGCTGTTTATGGTTTTATACTTCTTAAAGAAAAGGGCTTTAAGATTTTTAAAAGGATATCTTCATGAAAAAAATTGTTATTCTTATCCCGGCCTTTAATGAAGAATTAACGATCTTCAAGACAATTAAAGCCTTAACAGCTCTTAGAGAAAAACTAAAAGCCCCCAATTATAATCTTAAAATCATTGTGATTGATGACGGATCAACAGATAACACAAAAGAAGAAGCAAAGCGTGCTCTTGCAGATGATGTTATTTCTCATCCAAAAAACCAAGGATTAGGAGCGGCTGTAAGAACAGGACTTGAAGCAGCATGTTCCTATAATGCCGATATTGCTGTAAAATTTGATGCAGATCTTCAACATGACCCTTTTGATATTCTTCCTCTTATCCTGCCTCTTGAAGAAAATAAGGCAGACATTGTTTATGGCCATCGTTTTAATCGCATAAGCTACAAAATGCCTTTTATAAGACGCATTGGGAATCGAGTTTTTACAGGGCTCATGCGTTGGCTTACTGGCTGGGACTTAAAAGATAGTCAGCCTGGCATCTTTGCTGTTAATGGAAATTACCTAAATGTCTTTAGAATCCCACGGGATTATAATTATACACAACAAATTCTTCTAGATGCTGCCTGCAAAAGAATGCGATTCTTTCATGTCGATGTTTCTTTTAAAGAGCGTAAGCATGGAAAATCTTTTGTTTCTTTAAAATATCCTTTTAAGGTCTTTCCACAATTATTTTGGGTTCTCGTGGGCGTGAGACCTTTAAAAATTTTTATTCCTGTTGGTCTATTTTTTATTGGATGCGCCAGTCTTGTTTTTGTCTATCAAGTTGTCCAATATCTTTCTGGCATTACATCAACCCCCGTCGTTAATGTTAATTTTGTTTTAGGCTTTGGACTCTTTGGGTTGCAGGTTCTTCTGTTTGGTGTCCTTGCGGAGCTTCTCGCAGAAATTAGAAGTCTTATTGCACATTTCAAAGATCCCAACAAAAAATAGAAGCTCTTCAATGAAACTTTTTTATTTTAAATTCGTTCTTTTTTTCTTATTAATTTTTTCTTTTAGCATTGAAACTATTTATGGTCTTGAGACTGAATGGTCTTCGGAGGGAGATGGTTTTTCAAAAGTTACATGGAAAGGTGTCTCCTTCGCATCACAAAAAGAAGATCCCACCCTTTGTTTTTTGAAGGCCGTCGGAAGCCTTTATCAAGGATTAGAAAGCTCAGAAAACCTTTTTAATCCTTCTCCAAATTTTGCAACCTTAACAATTGGACTTGTTATTAAAACATCTAAAGAAACCCAAGTTTTTCATTTCCCTGTCAAAGATCCAAAAAACCAATATATTATCTTTAGCAGCAGCAATAGAGGTGTCTATGGAAAAGATCTCTTACGCGACGTTGCTGAATATTTAGAGATTCCGAGTGAATGGTCGATTTATAGTTATGGAGATCTTTATAAAAATTCTGACCCTTTCCTCATTCGTCAAAAAGCAGGAAAAGACACTCAAATACATTCCGAAGATCTCATGGCAATTTTTATGAATTCTCCAGATGGAAAAAGATTTTTAAGAAGGTGTTTAAAAACGATAAAAGAATCCTTAAAAGAAGAAGAAAGCCTCGAAATTGTTGGAGGGGAAGCACGTATTTATAGCTTTTGGGATGTGTGTGAAGGTTGTCTTACCTCTCTCAAATCTTCTTGTCTAAAAATCTTTTTGCCTGATCAAGCAATGGCTGATTCTTTTGGTTTTTTACGATCTGCTTCTCCTTTTTATCTTTTAAATACCTTCTCAGAAATGCCGTATTGTGGAAACCCACCTGATCTCACAACAAAACCAAAAATCATAAATTCACAAAATACTGACTTCTTTTTAATCGTCTCAAGCAGACGTCAAAAAAAAATTTATGAAAATCTTTTTTCATTGCTCCTCGGAGAATTTAAAGATGACGTAACAAAATATACCCCTTCTCCTCTTCCAACCCCTAAAAAGAGACGCGCCATTGAAAGTGATGATGAGTTCCTCGATCAAGACATTTCTCAAAAATCAGAAGTTACAACACCAGAACCTGTTCTTAAATGGATGGGCATGTCTCTCTTCCACCCTCAAAATAGAGAGGTTTTTTTCAAAGCAGGTCTTTCAGATGAAGATCTTTTAACGTTTTGTTCCAAGGCCCTTCTTCCCCAGTTTTGGGGGTATCCTTTTGCGCATCATTATGGATGGGAAAGTTGGGAAGCCCTAAAAAAAGAAAAACGTATTCAAAAAACCTCCTTCCCTTTTTTATCCCCTTATGAAAAGGGGAGCGAGAAAACACCCAACCCACCCTTTTTACTTTTAAGTGGAGAAAGGTCCCAAGAGAAAAGTAAAAGACACGTATGCGATTTACAAAGAAAATGGCTTGCTTATAACCCTTACAAATATGCTATTCCACACTTTGGATGGAGTGAAATTGCAGTTATTGATGTTGAAGAGGGTGTGGGGCTTACCAATGTTGGAGAAAAAGCACAATGTCAAATGTGTGGAAATACCAAACTTGTTCATCTTCATCATGTTTTTCATTCAAGGGCTGATCGGCATTTGTTTGTAGGAAGCGAATGCGTACAATTTATGACGCTAAAAAAAGAAGAGGTTCTTGAGAATCTGAAAATATCTTCCGTTTTTTTAGACAAAATTTTATCCTCACAACCAGAAAAGAAAGGCCAAAAAAGAACAAGATTAAAGCTCCCTTCCCATGACTCTGACGAAGAAGATACTTCAGAAAATGAAGCTGTTTCACTCCTTCTCTCTCTCTAAGAAACAAACGCTTTAAAAAGTAAAGATAAATCTTCAAAAAAACAACGAGAAAGCCAGCTTCTTGAAGATTCTGGGGATGATTAAAAATGATGCCATCTATGGGATCTGTTCCGAAATAACCAAAATTGTTTGTGTCCGTTTAAAAACTCTTTTTCCTAACAGCGAGCTCATTTTATCAACTTGGAAAGGAGAAAATACTGATGGAATTTTATATGACCGCTTGATTCTCAACGAAGATCCTGGCGCTGTTTGGTTTGATTTAGAAGATCCAAATTTTACAAATAACTGTAATCGTCTTATTGTCTCAACACGCGAAGGAATTAAGGTTGCACGTAGAAAATATGTTTTGAAAGTTCGGTCCGATCTTTTTATCTTTTCAAAATCATTTTTGAATTATTTTTATAAATTTCCCTTTTATGATCCAAACTTTAAATATGTTAAAAACAGAATTATTGCTTTTCCCTTAGATACAATTAAAGGGCATAAAACGCCAAATTTTATACAAATACGACCTTATCACATTAGCGACTGGGCATATTTTGGATATAAAGAAGACCTTTTAAATCTCTATGATATTCCGCTTACAAAAGAACCCGCGTTTTCACAATATTTTTTAAATCATCCAAAAAATTTTCCTGATATTCATCCCGCACGTCTTTGGAAAATGCCCCCTGAACAATATGTAACCGTAAGTTTCTTCCAAAAGTTTTTACCTCTAAAATTTGAACATATGAGCGATATTTCTGATAATAATATTGAACGGTCAGAAAAACTTCTTGCAAATAATTTTCTTGTTTTAGACCAAACTCAATTTTTTCTTTTTTCCTTAAAATATGCCCGCCTCCAACTATTGTTTCCTCCTCTTTTATCAACAACAGCAATTTTCTTTCATACGTGGCTTCAAGATTATGACCATACCTGCTGTGTTCCATTCTTCAAACGTCATTATTTTAGAATTTTAAGGCGCACAATATGTTTTAAAATTTTGAATTTTTTCTTAACTTAAAGTCAGTTCGATATAAGAAATGAGGAATAATTATTAAAATTGTTAAGCTTATGAAA
>JAFEBT010000053.1 GCA_018242545.1 Pseudomonadota bacterium | reverse complement strand
CCTCAATATCTCTTCTCTCTCCTTCTTTGTCAATTTAATTGATGACACGCCCTAACGGTTTTCATTTTATTTTATATTTACAACAATGCTCTTTAATATAAGAATAAAAACATGTCTCTAAAAAAATATATTTTTGCTTTCTTATTTTTTATGCCATTTACACTTTGTTATGGAATGAATACATTTCGACAAGGTATGACTATGTTTGAGGAAGGAAATTTTGAAGGTGCAAAATCAACTCTTTGTCCTCTTGCAAGAAAAGGAAATGTGCTTGCTCAGGCTTATATT
This sequence comes from Pseudomonadota bacterium, assembly GCA_018242545.1. Classification (NCBI taxonomy): domain Bacteria; kingdom Pseudomonadati; phylum Pseudomonadota; species Pseudomonadota bacterium. The sequence goes on along the minus strand of JAFEBT010000053.1, from coordinate 14,017 downwards.
GAGGAAGCAGAAAATCTCCTTCAAACACCACGAGAATTGCGATTTAAATCGAAAAAGCCTTTTGGAGCCATGTCTGCAAAGGAACGCGCCTATGTAGCGCCAGCAGAAGAATGGGTAAAAGCTTCTGTTATGCTTTTAATGTATCGAGGAACTTCTTTAACTATTCCAAAAGATGCAAATAACGCAAGAAAAAAAATAAAGCTTTTAATGACAAACGATAGAATGAATGCGAATGCTTGGTGTGTAGCTGCTGAAATGAATGCTGCGTCGAAAGATAAAAGTTTTGATAACGCCCTTTTTCAGGGAGAGTATAGAATTGCCCACCAGATCTCTAAAAGCAATTTAAACAAAATGGTTGGAAACCAAGGGGATGCTTTCTTATCTTTATTAAGAGAGCTTCAGCAAGATGGAAATGAGTCTAATATCTATTGGAGAATATATCAATTCGTTCGTCCTCATAATAAAGCTATGGCTAAAAACTATCTTAAGATGGCTTTATTTCATGGAAATGGAGATGCCCTCTTTCCTTATTTAGAAGGAGGGTTCTTATCTTCAGAAGAAGAAGGAGATAGAATGGTTCATTGGTTTGCGGCACATGGTCATAAGCCTGCTTTATGCACAATAGGATATTATTTTGAGCAAGGATCCCATGGGTTTCCTCAAGATCTTAAAGAAGCTTTTAGGCTTTATAGTGAAGCCGCAAACGGAGAAGATGGATATCCTGTTGCACAATTTAATTGCGGAAATATTCTGAGACAAAAAAAAGGAAAACGTAATTTAGAAAAAGCATTAAAGTATTTTAGGCATAGTTTTAATAATGGTAGAGGCGATAAAAATGCTGCTGAACAAATGAGAGAAACACTTCAAGAACTTTATGAGACACATTATTCTGGAGAAGAAAATATTCCAGCCGCTCTTCGGAAGATTCGAGATCAATTTGAGAAAATTAGAACAGCGCATTCTTTGGATACATCCGAATCCAGAAACAGCACAGCTACAGCAGTCTTAGGGACCAAATCAAAAGCTGAAAACATAGATCTTTCTGAAGCTCTTCAAAGTGCTCTTGAAGAACTTCAAGAAATTAATGCGCATCCTCAATCTTCTTTAGCTGAAGCAGCAGATACCCCGGAGCTTTCCTTGACAGAAAAATTTTATGCGGAGGCTATAGAAATTTTACAAGAGCTTCCTTTTGAATATTATACAGAAGAGACATCTAAACTTTTATCGAATCTCCTTCTTATCCATCATCAGAAAGGTTCGCCTTCTCAAAGAGACTACATAGAGAACTTTTTAAGTGAGAATAGACAGTATTATTTTTTGTTTTCGGAACTATGTCGTCAAGAAGATAATTCATTGCAAATTGAGCTTGCAAATCAATATCTTCTTAGAGCATTAAAAGAAAGAGACCCAGCAGCATTATTAAGAATATCGATAATGTCTGTTCCTGAGTTTGAGCAATTAGCAGTAACTTTAAAAGATTTTGAGCAATACGGTATACTCTTTTTATCCGAAGAATGAAGGTATTCAAAAAATTTAATTCCTTAAAATCTTTTTCCTTTCTTATTTACGACACAATAACCTGTCGCTCCTAAGCTTCTAAAAGGATTTGTTCTTTTGTAATGCTTTATTATGACAAACGAGGATTAGGAACCCATCGAATAATAGAGATCTATCTTGCTGCATACCTATTGGATATTATTCACTGCATGGCACAATGAGGCATGAGGACGTCCGTTGACCTAACTTTATATTACATATCTTGGATATGAACATTTGGATTGTTACTCGGGACAACAGTATTATCAATCTCAACGGCTGCTTTATTCTTAAGCTTCATTTGGCCGCTTGTTACAACCAATTCTCCCTCTTTGAGACCTTTTAGAATTGCAACCTGATCACCTCTTTTATCCCCTGTGGTTACAAATCTTTGGACTGCTCTTAAAGACGGATTTTCCTTATTATCTTGATTTGTTTTTTCAATAACATATACGTAAGTTCCATAAGGATTAAACGTTAAGGCTGTTTGTGGTAATGTTAAAAATTTTTGAGGCTCTGATGTGTACAAATCAATAACGCCAAACATACCAGGGAGAAGGTCTCCATTTGGGTTTTCGACATTAGCTTCAATTAAAAAATTGCGCGTATCAGCATCAATAATGGGGTTTATGGACGTGATTTTTCCAGAAAAAACTTTTTGAGGATACATATCAAAGTGCAGTTGAATCTTCTTTCCAACTTTAATCATGGGCAGCATCTGCTGAGGAAGTGAAAAATCTATCAAGAGAGCCGAAGTGTCTTGAAGGGTTACGATGACATCTCCTGTATTTAAATAATTTCCAGGATTTAAATTACAAATCCCAAGCCTTCCCTTAAAAGGAGCTTTGATATGCTTCTTTTCAATAAGCACTTCTATTTCTTTTTGTTGAGCTTCTTTATCTTTTAAGTCGTAGAGATCTTCATCAACTTTTGCTTGGCTTATGGCTTGAGCTTTAAGCTGTTCTTGGTCCCTTTTATATGTAATTTTTGCCATTTCCACTTGCGCTTTTAAGGACTCAAGTTGGGCTTTTTCAGTATCTGCGTTCAAATCAAGAAGGGGATCTGATTTATTCACACTATCTCCTGAATTGAAATAAATCTTTTCAACGATACCAGGAACCTCAGGAACAATATTGCTTCCATTCACAGCAAGAAGCGTCCCTGTTGCTTTAATTTGAGGTTGCCAAGATTCAAACCTTACTTTCTCTGCCGAAACTGTTATCAGTTGTTCTGCATTTTTCTTCATGTAGTCTTTAATTTGCGCAGCTTTATAGAGTTGGAAGGCAAAAATACCCCCAAATACCACTCCTACTAAAAGCAACATAATGATCATACGCTTTATCATGTTAATATCCCATTGTTTGATTTTCCTGTGTCAATTTCTCTTCCCATCCGCCTCCTAAAGCTTGAAACAAAGCCACTGTATCTGTAAAACGTAAAGCAGAGGCGTTAATTGTATTCAAAAGAGTTTGTAAGTATTGAATTTCTGCATTTAAAACAGAAAGATAAGGAACACCTCCAACTTTGAATTGACGCTCAGAAATGAGGAATGTTTTTAAAGCTTTTTCTTGAGCAGAATTTTGAAGTTGAAAATTTTTTGCGTCTTGAACAATACTTCTCAAAGCATCCGCAACCTCTTGAAAAGCTGTTAAAACTGTTTGGCGATAATTCGCAAAAGCTTGATCATATGCCGCTTCCATGGCTCTTTTCTCAGCAGTTAAAGCCCCTCCTTTAAATAAAGGAAGTAAAAGTGAGCTTCCCAGACTCCAAACAGTTGCACTATTTGCCATCATATCATGCGTCGAAAGAGCCATAGTGCCCACACTTCCAGTTAACGTTAAAGTTGGAAAAAAGTTTGCTTGTGCAACGCCAATATTCGCATTGGAAGCTTTTAAAAGAGCTTCAGAAGCTTTTATATCAGGTCGTTTTCGAACAAGCGATGCGGGAAGCTGAATCGGTAGGTTCCGAGGCAGATGAAGATCTTTAAACGTAAAAGGCATTCTTTGAATTTCTTCAGGGAACTCTCCAACGAGTACAGATATCGCATGGGATGTATAATAAAGTTGTTTTTCAAGAGTAGGTAAAAGTGCTTGTGTTTGCGCTAAAAGAGTTTCTTGTGTTAAAATATCTACTTCTGCAGCCCCCCCCATTTTCAATTGCGCTTTCATAATTTCAAGAATTTTCATCTGAACATCGATCATTTTTTGGATGACATTTATTTGTTCCCGAAGAGATGCCTCTTGAATAAGCGTCGTGATAAGGGTTGACACCAATGTTAAATGAGCGGCCTCCCATAAATATTGCTGATAATCAACGTCTGCAAGAAGGGCTTCCATTCCACGTTGTTGCCCGCCAAAAAGATCAAAGGTATAAGACATATTCAAAGAGGGATTCCAAAGATTATAGGTTGTGGGCGACCCCGTTGTTCCCGAAGACGCCGCAGTAACCTTTTGTCTTTCTACACCAAGGTTTAAATCAACAGATGGGTAGAAATTATTTCCAGAAAAAATAGCAACATTTTCTTGCGCTTGTTTAAGCGCACCTTCAGCTGCTTCTAATGTGGGACTATGTGCGAGGGCTTTCTCAATGAGCTTGTTAAGAGGCTTGGACTTAAATAAGGTCCACCAATCATGCTGTAACTTTTCTCCAAAATTAAAATGCTGTTCCTCTTGCCCTTTTTTTTGAGCCTTCGGGGTTACGTCAGGAAAATCTTTGACATACGTTTGGGTATGGGGGGGGGCTGGACGCTTATAATCTGGTCCAACCGTGCAAGCTGTTATTAAGAATGAGCCAAAAATTAGAAAGACATAGGTCCAAAAATAATTCATACCCTGTTTATACCTTTTATTTTTTTATTTATTTAGGGTATCAAAAAGCCCTCACACTCTTCAAGGTGTTTAATGCCTTAACTTTAAAATTTTAATTTTAAAGGCATTCCTACCACAAATTAAAATTTAATAAAAAAATTCAAAAGCCTGTTTTTAGCTTAAGAATACGCTCTATAGCATCTCTGAGGAAAGAAGCTGATAAAATTTTATCTTCAAAAGCTTCTGTAAGTATTTTTAAAATTTTTTCAATATGCATAGGAGAGGGTGCAAATCCTGGCACAGACTTACAGGCATTTGGATTATTTGAAATTGTAAGGAGATCATGTCCTGCAAGAAGTGCTTTTAAAGCCGCTTCTTCCGTTTTCATAATGTTTTGGATAGCCCCCATATGCAAATCATCTGTTGTGATCACTCCTGAAAACCCTAACTTTTCGCGCAATAGGCCTGTTATCAGATCTTTTGAAAATGTAAGAGGCAACTTCTTTTCCCACTGTTGATGCGACAAATGAGACGTCATAATACAAGGAGCTTCTCCTAAAAGTGTTTTAAAAGGAATAAGGTCCTCTTCTTTCCAAGTTTCTGTTGCATCTGCAAATCCTTGATGCGTATCTTCTTGAACGCGACCATGGCCTGGAAAATGTTTTAAACATGTTAAGACATTAAGACGAGCATGCGATTTTAAGAAAGACCGGGCATATGCAATAACCATATGGGCTTGCGATCCATAACTTCTTCCTAAAGATCCAATGACTGGACATTTTAATCCGACCTCGGGGTTTAAATCAACGACAGGCGCAAAATTTAAGTTAAATCCAAATTGTTTCAGTTTTTGTGCAAGCGCACTATAATAACCTGTTGCCTCTTCATGTGTAAATTTTTCTGCAACCTGTTCGGCCCCAAAAAAATCTGAGAATCCTTTTTGAGAGGATAATCTTTCAACTCGACCTCCTTCTTCATCAATACTCATCAAAAGAGGATAAGGTGCTTTTAAAGATTTAAAATAGGATGTTAAGGCTAAAACTTGGGATGGAGATTGAATATTATGTCCAAAGAAAATAAGCCCCCCAATTTTTCCTTCTTCAATCTGACGTGATAAAATCTTGATCCAAGGATCATCGGGTGTTGTGCCCCAAAACCCAACATTCAAAAGTTGTCCAAGATGATTTTTAAGGTCTAAATCTGTCACTTACATATTCCTTTTTAAAAAAGCTCTCTTATGAATCCCGGCGTTAGAATGCTAAAAGGATTCACATGAACTTCTGGATGATCTGCAATTCCTTTAACCTCATAGGAAATTGCTAAAAATCCTTTCCCCGATCCGCCTGATAGTATATCTCCAATAAAGGGGATTTTACCAATTAAAGAATTAAACATGTAGGCTGGAATTATTGTTCCATGAAAATTAAGCGTTTTTTTAATCCTGTCCATTTCCCCTTTTAAAGTGACGCCTGTTGAGCTATTTTCTGCAAGACCATGAAGTATTTCTAATTTATGATCATTAATTTTAAAATCTAAAGAAGCATTCCGGAACAACATTCCTTTCTTTTGATTTAAAGCATCTGACATCCACTCGAGTGAAGCCAAGGATAGAACTTTTGCAACAACAGGTGTTTTAAGAATCCTAAAGTCCTCTAAAAGAGCTTTCCCTTCTAAAAAAGAATCCACATGCGGAGAAGATTTTTTTGCAGTAATATGAAGTTTGCCTCCCTCTATATGATCATAAAAATCAATCGCACGCAAAAATTCACCCGCATTTGACGTTTGAAGATGAAGAGAATGTCCAGGTGAGCCTTTTACATGTTCATAAGCAAAATCAAAAAAACTTCCCTCCTTGAGTTTTCCTTTTGAAATCGCTTTCTCTATACGATTATTAATTCTTTTAAGATCAAAAGAGAGAGATTTTACGAATTCATCTCGATTCAACCAAAGGCGATCAAGAATAAGATCAAGACTCAAATCAAGAAAAGTGTCTTTCGATTCAGTCGCTTCAGAGGCAACATCCGTTTGAGAAGGACGATCTTGATCTTTAAAAATCCAAGACATATCCATCTCCTGCCCTCTAATTTTAACGTGATATAAATTTTGAAATGATTTGTCCATTAAAATCATGAAATTATTACGCGGTGTTTTAACAGTGGAAAGATCAATCTTGATGACCTCTTGTGTCTGAAGGTTAAGAATTGCATTTCCTTCTATAAGAAGCCTTGGGCCTTGCAAATAAATATTTGAAAAAACGCAAGGGCGTTTTTCATCTTTCTTATGAGCAGAAGGTAGTTTTCCAGTAAAAGAAAGAATGCCAGGTTCCTTTATTTTTTTATGAATATTAAGCTCTGGTACTTTTATATCTATATTTTTAAGATCTGCTTTTACATCTATTTCTGACGCTCCTCCCTTTTTTTCCGTCATTGAAAAATCAAGGCCAAGGGTGCCTCGCATATACTTGTTCAAAAAAATCCCAAATTCTTCAAAAAAGGAAAGAGGATAGTCGCCTTTTAAAGATAATTTACGAGAAAGGCCCTGCTGCTGATTCTTAAAATATTCATTCCATAAAATATGCGTCTTAATTTTTTTAAGATCTCCGTACCCATTTAAAATTAAATTTAACTTATCCACGTCCAAGTTAAAAAAACCATTTTCTATTTTAAGACTTCTTTTAAGGCTGGTTCCATTTTTCCTTTGTTCAAATAAATGTGTATAAGAAACTTTCTCCAAAAATGACTTTGTCGATACATCAATTTCATCAAGCGTTAGATGGCGCAAAAGAGGAAACTTTAAAAGAAGATTTACAGTTGCCATACCTTGAAAATCTCTTGGTAGGATCCCAAGTTGTGTTGGATATTGAAGGGGTTTTTTATCAATAACTTCTAAAATTCTTTGTAATTTTCCTTTCAATGTAAGGTTTATCTCAGCCAATTCATCGTCTTGAGACAAATCATAAAAATAAATCCTTCCTTTCGTGACCTGAATTCCTTCAACTTCGCCTTTAAGAATCTCAATATTAAAATCATCGTTATTAAACTTTACAATGCCAGAAACATCTGTCGCAGCTGGAAGCCCTTCTATATATTGAACATCAATTTTATTAATATTAAATCCACCCTCTACTTTTGTAACTTTACAAAAGAAATTCCTTTCTTTTTCATAAAAGGAAGACGTCTCTGCCTTCAAATGGACAATAATATGATCAATGTCTCCTTTAGACAGATTCTGTAATATCCAGCTTCGCGTTGATTCCGCTAGATTTTCAGGCCATACGGCAGAAAATTGGCTGAGAGGAAGCGGCTCAACTTCAAAATTACTCTCAATTTCTATTTTTCCATTCGGAAGAATTTGACCTTTTCCGTGGCCTTTTACATCAATTCCCTGCCAATTAAATGTTGGAATAGAAAATTCTAGAACGTGCCCATTTTGTTTCGATGTTCCTAAAATGCTTAAATTTGGAATGAAGAAAGTTCTCTTATCCAGCTTGGGAAGGCATATTTTAGCATTATTTAATTCTATCCTAAATTTTAAAGAAAAATCCTGTCCATTTTGACGTGTTAAAAACATATTCAGTGTCGTCTCTAATGTCGCGCCTTCCTCTTTTTGAGTAAGATGTAGTTTTCCATTTTCAATAGATATCTCTTCAAGATTTTGAATTACTTTTTGAAATTTTAGAGCTTCTCCTTCAGGAGCGATATTTTGTTCCTTCACAAAATTAGTTAACAATCCCAAGATTAAAAAAGCATCTGGATTTTCTTTTACGTCCTTAATCTGAATAGCTTTTTCGCTCTCCAATGACACACTAAATTCAGGCTCCAAAAAACTTACCGATCTAAGCTTTAAATCGCCTTTTAAGAGAGCGCCATAATCCGCATGAATGGTTATTTTCGGAATCTTTAAAAGAGGCGTATGATCTTTAAAAAAAGTAACTTCTTCCATAAGAAGCGTTAAGGGGTCAGAGGCACCGTTATATTTAAGAAAAATCCGATTAACATCTGTAATAAGAGGTTTTTGAAACGTGCTTATGTTCACGAATGTTTTTAAAAAAGTTATGTCAATGGGACCTAACGCTAAACGTAAGCTTAAAAAAAGTATCCCTACCAAACTGATGCCAAGGAGGATCAAAAAAAGCTTTACAGTTTTAAAAAAGAGTTTAGAAACAACACGAAGAAACCCACGTGAAAACACCATTGATATCCTTTAAAAACGCGATAAATCCATGATGATAAGGGATGACTAAATATATCCTTCTTGATCTTTTCATCTCTTAAGACCTCTCATTTCACATGATTTTGAAATACTTTAGTAAGATCTGCAAGAAAAGATTTCATTTTTCTTTGTTTTTTCCTAAAATTACTTTCTTATTCCTTCATTTTTAAAAATTCTCTTGAAGATTTTAAAAAGAGAGCGTTAGATAAAAAAACATTCATTCATAAATAAGAAGGAAATTTTATGTCAATAATTTTAAAAGAAGGTGATCCTGCCCCTCTCTTTGAAAGCAGCCTTCCTGATGGAAGCCCATTTGCACTTTCTTCCCTTAAAGGAAAGAAAGTCATTCTTTATTTCTATCCAAAAGACAACACACCTGGCTGCACAAAAGAAGCCTGTGATTTTCGGGATCATTGGAAAGATTTTCAAAAATCAGATGTCGTCGTTCTCGGAATTTCACGTGATTCTCATAAATCTCATCATATCTTTAAATCTCTTTTTTCTCTTCCCTTTACACTACTTTCAGATGAGAATGGAGAAATTTCGAAAGCCTATGGAACATGGGTTGAAAAAAGTATGTTTGGAAAAAAATACTTTGGTCTCGAGCGCGCGACATTTCTCATTGATGAAACTGGAAAAATTCAAAAAATTTGGCGCAAAGTAAAAGTCTTAGGGCATGTTCAAAAAGTTCTTCAAGAAGCTCTTTCGCCTTCTCAGAGAGGATAATCATGCCTTTTTATGCTCTTTTGATTCTTTCTCTCATTCAAGGGTTAACAGAATTTCTACCCATCAGTTCTCAAGCCCATCTTATTTTCATTCCTTCTCTTTTAGGATGGGAAGAGCACGGACGATTTCTCGATGTTGCGATTCATCTTGGAACCTTGCTTGCTGTACTTATTTATTTTTATAAAGACCTCTGGAAGCTTCTCTTAGATGGTTTTTTTCCATTTTTTCAAGGAAAAATAACACAAGAAGGAAGGCTTATTTTTTATCTTATTATTGCAACTCTTCCAGCAATTGGCGTTGGATACATTCTCCATTCTCTCTTTGGAGATGGACTTCGAAGCCTCACGATTATTGCTTGGACAAGTATTATTTTTGGTATTCTCCTTTATAGTATCGATCGTCTTTGCCCAGCCACAAAAACCCTTAAAGAAATGCTTTGGTGGGAAGCTATTCTCATTGGATGCGCTCAACTCTTTTCTTTTCTCCCTGGAGCCAGCAGGTCAGGAACAACCATAAGCGGCGGACGGTTTCTGGGGTTTTCACGAATAGAAGCCACCCGTTTCTCGTTTTTGATGTCCATTCCTGTTGTGACAGGCGCTCTTGTTTTGACAACGAGTGATGCCTTTAAACATCATGGGACAGAACCTTTTACGCAAACGCTTTTTTGGGGTATTCTTATTTCTTTTGCCTCTGGCCTTTTCGCCATCTCTTTTCTTATGAAATGGCTTAAACACCATTCTTATGCCCCGTTTATGGGGTATCGCATTCTCTTAGGAATCGGACTTTTGATTTGGCAAGCTTTAAGTCATTAAGTTCTGAAAAATATTTTCCAAATTTTCTCTTCTTTTATCTTTTTATTTCAGGAAAATGCTGTTGATAAAAAGCTTTCATATTTTGTGAGACAATATCTTGTACACGATGATCTTCAAAAAATTCTTTTAAACCTAAAAGCCCATTTTAAAAATGGGCTTTTAGGTTATGTGTCCTTAAGAGACTTTTTATATCTTGAGAAGATTTAAATTCTTTACCACATTGAACCAACCACAGTGTCAGCATTTGAAACAATTTCTTCATCTCTAAGGGGTTGAGCATAAGTTTTTGCGAGAATTAGACCTTGCTCTCCTACAGACCGAGATCTTATTAAATAAGCTCTTTGACCAGAAACTTTATCCATACTTATCCCATTCACAAAATGATCTTGGTTATAGGGGGCATTTGCTGCAGATAGGATATCACCAAAAACAGGATAACCCTTAGCATCTTTTGCCTCAGCAATATACTTTCCACGTGTTTCTGGATTTCCGCCCGCAAGATGTCGTCCACAATTTGTTAAAAGCATCACTTTTCCATAGTCTCCGTGATTGATTTTATCTATGATTACATCTAAATCTTCTCCAGAGGCCGTTATATCTTTATAAAGGTTATCAAATTCTGAATCTTTATGCATATTTTCACGAAAATGGATGTCTTTTACTTTCTCTACTTCTGCCGGAAGAGCTGCTATTAGAGAGACAGAAAGTGAAGCATTTAAAGAAAGAAAACTGATTAAACAAACAACATATTTTTTAGACATTATAATTTCCTTTTATGTTAGTGTTATTATTTTTTTACTTTTTACATAAAGCTTTCAAATCCTTCATGATAAAAGTACTCATCGTGTCATCTCAATTTATACAAGAAATCTCTTTTAAAGTAAATTCTCGTTTGGTCCTCTTTAAATCAAAGAAATATAAGCAAGCTGAAATTTTTTACAAACGGATTTTGTTGACGAAGAATGGGTTCTTGAGTAGGATGTTTTATATGATTTCATTCCATTAAAGATAAAGAGGACCTCCATGTCAAATGCTCAAACCATCACAGATGCATCTTTTGCAACAGATGTTTTAAAATCAGATCTTCCTGTTGTTGTTGATTTTTGGGCACCTTGGTGTGGACCTTGTCGCATGATTGCTCCTATTTTAGATGAACTTTCTGATGAACTTCAGGGAAAAATTAAGATTTTTAAAATGAATGTTGATGAAAACGCATCAACACCTTCTCAATATGGTGTTTCAAGCATTCCAACTCTTATTCTTTTTAAAGGCGGAAAAGCCCTTTCTACAAAAATTGGAGGCGTCTCAAAAGCTAAGCTTCTCGAATGGGTGCAAGACGTTCTTTAATAAGAAATTTTATTTAAGTTTTATTTCGAAGCCTGATCTTAAGTCTTTTTTTTAGAAAGTTTTCTTTTTGAATGTCACGTTCTCTCGAGGTTGTTACCTTTGGTTGCAGATTAAACGCATACGAATCGGAAGTTATTCGAAAACATGCTGAGAGTGCCAACCTTACAAATACGGTTATTATTAATACGTGTTCTGTCACAAAGGAAGCCGAACGGCAGTCTTTACAACTCATTCGTAAATTAGGTCGAGAAAACCCCTCAACCTCTGTTATTGTGACAGGCTGTGCCGCCCAAATAAATCCAACGACCTTTTCTAACTTTTCGAATGTAAACCTTGTTCTTGGAAATCTTGAAAAGCTAAACCCTTCCATTTTTCAAGAATATAGCGAGAATCATGAAACACACACCGTTCAAAAGATTCAAGTCGGAAATGTTTTTGACTCAAAAATTCCCCATACACCTCTTGTTTCAACCTATAAAGGTCTTGCACGCGCTTTCGTTGAAGTTCAAAATGGATGTGACCATCGATGCACATTCTGTACAATTCCCTTTGGACGCGGAAATAGCCGAAGTGTTCCTCTTGGCGAAATAGTCCATCAAATTAAACATCTTCTTGAAAAAGGATATCAAGAAATTGTTTTAACAGGTGTTGATATAACCAGTTATGGTCAAGACCTGCCCGGACGTCCAACATTAGGACAAGCCCTCAAGCGTCTTTTTAACCTTCTTCCCACGCTTCCACGCTTAAGACTTTCGTCTCTTGATCCTGTTGAAATTGATGAAGATTTATATCGCTTATTCGAAACAGAGCCACGTCTTATGCCCCACATCCATTTGAGCATTCAAGCTGGCGATACCTTAATCTTAAAACGTATGAAAAGACGTCACATTCGGGAAGATATTTATAAAACATGTTTGCGTCTTAAAAATCTGCGCCCAAACGTTGTCTTTGGGGCTGATTTTATTGCAGGGTTCCCGACGGAAACGGAAGATATGTTTAACAACACACTTCGTCTCGTGGAAGAGATAAATCTTACTTATCTTCATGTTTTTCCATACTCTCCCCGGCCAGGAACCCCGGCAGCTCGAATGCCACAAGTTGAACGTTCTATTATCAAAGAGCGTGCAAGACGCTTAAGAGAGCTCGGCGCACGTCAACATGAACGGTATCTTTCTGAACTTCATGGCAAAACCTTAGACATTCTTGTTGAATCCTCTGATCGCGGCCGCACAGAAGGATATGCTTCTGTTGAAATTCCTCTTGGAAGCGCTCCTTTTGGATCTATTGTAAAAGCCACACTTAAAGATGTTTTATCTTCCCCTTTAAGGATCCGAGGAGAAATTATATCTCCCCCCCTCTTTCCAAATTTTCCATCTTTATTATCTTCATTAACTTCCACGTCTAAGGAGACGGCTCATGCCTTCTGACACTCCAAGCAAAGGATGGTTTAAACGCCTTAAAGAAGGGCTTCATAAAACATCTTCTTCTTTGACATCCGGCATTACGCAAATTTTTACCCATAAAAAGCTTGATGAAGAGATGTTGGGCGCGCTTGAAGATCTTCTTATCTCAGCAGATGTTGGACTTAATGTTACCCAAACCCTCATTGATAAACTTCGAAAAGAACGTCTTCATCAAGAAATCTCTGAAAAAGAAGTTCGTGAAATTCTTGCCAAAAATATTACAGAACTTCTCGAGCCTTATGTTAGGTCTCTTCCGGAGATTAAAAATCACACTCCTTTTATCATACTTGTTGTCGGCGTTAATGGAAGTGGAAAAACCACGACAATTGCAAAACTTGCACATTATTGGCAAGAAAAAGGGACTCAAGCCTTATTGGTCGCTGGAGATACTTTTAGAGCGGCAGCTGTAGAACAACTCAAAATATGGGGAGATCGGCTCAAGCTTCCTGTTCTCTCAAAGGAAACAGGTTCAGATGCTGCTGCTCTTTGTTTTGAAGCTGTGGAACAAGCAAAACAACTTAAAGAGCAACTTGTTATTCTTGACACGGCTGGGCGTCTTCATACAAACACAAACCTCATGGATGAACTTGAAAAGATCCGCCGTGTCATTAAAAAAATAGACGCAACGGCTCCTCACCTTACCCTTCTTGTGGTCGATGCCACCTTGGGACAAAATGCCTATCAACAAGTTGCGGCTTTTCAAGAAAAAGTCCATGTCGATGGGCTCATTCTCACGAAACTTGATGGGACTGCAAAAGGCGGTGTTGTTATTGGCCTTTCAGAGAAGTTTAAACTGCCCCTTTATGCCATTGGATGCGGCGAACAGATCAATGATCTCAGGCCTTTCGAAGCCCATGATTTTTCATCTCTCCTCATGGGGGTCCAGGAAGAAAACGTCTAATATCCCATAAGGAAGAAACGCAAAAAGCCTTTCTTTTTTAAACATCTTAATCTTTTTGAAAATCTAAAAATAAGATGATGCATCATATATAAATCATGATTATTTTGTGATTAACTATAAAATAATCAAGACTTGTGCATAAATTTTCCTGCTAGCGACTAGGGCGTGTCATCAATTGAGCCAAACGATAGAAGCAATCATATAAATAGCGCC